>NZ_JAIDEN010000121.1 GCF_029054785.1 Duncaniella sp. | reverse complement strand
ACCTGAGCCTTGGTGTCTCTTTTGCTAAATTGTTGAAATTCGTCAGTCGCATAGCTCGCTATGCTCCTTTCTCATTTGAAACAATTTATCTAAAAGATACACCACTCAGATTTTAACTCTTGTTTTTAAACAACCTCTTAATCGGTCTGATTTTTTTAATTGGCGGATTTTTATGATATTTGCATTTGAATTCGCATTTGAGATTGTAGAGACAGCCTCATCGGATTCGACTTTTCGTTGAATGATGGAGAAATCCATCGAAAAGGTGTTATTGAATTTTTATCTTCAATGCCCAAACTTGGCGGTTTGTATTGTTCTCGAAGATAATAAGACAATGGCACCTGCATCGGTAGCCTATACCCGTATGCCTCCGCGAGGGGGCACTCAGTATATGCTCAATCGGTGTGGGGCTGTCGTCTTATCCGGGAACAGAGGCACGCCAAGGCCTGAGCATTGGATAAGAACGAGATACAATCCTCACACCTTTTTTATGTCTTTACCATTGATGTTTCGCGGGGATTGAGAAACACACTTATCTGACGGATGGATACAGGCAAATATCCCGAATTTGAATTGGAACGATACGATGAGATTGCTGACGGTGTCTTTGTGCTTAAAGATTCCGGCATAACTCTTGACACAAAGATTTATAAATATATGGATCTCTCGGCTTTGTTCGGGATTATGGAGGGGCGTTTTCGTGTAAGTCGTCGTAAGGATTACTCCGATATTTATGAGCATGGATTCGTTACACTTCGCTGTGCGGAATTCTTGTTACCTGCTGGAGATTCCATTACTGAAAATGATCGGAAGCATCGGGCTGAGTACGAAAAATTTCGCAAAGCGGCAGCAAATCTCTTGTGTTCCTGCTTCACTACAACGTCTGCTGAAATGCACAGCATGTGGATCTCATTCACCTCAGGCTATACCGGAATAAGAATACAGACAACGGTCGGTGCATTTGCGGAAAGTCTGAAAGACTGTGGATTAAAATTGTTTATAGGCACTATGAAATATTACGATGTAGAGATTGGCGCGATTGACAGAACCAAGTATATTTTTGCAAAAAACAAGTGTTATGAACCTGAATCCGAATTAAGAATCTACTTTCAGCCTAAGGAAAATCAGAAATGCGGCGGTTATAATCAATTTGATAAAAATTTCTATCTGCCTGTCGATGGACGCAAACTGGTGCAGTCTGTATTACTGTCACCCTTCATTCCAGCCTCTTCCGGTTTTAAAGGTTGGATCTTGAGATCAATCGAAAACAAATTTCCTTATTTGAAAAATAAAATATCGCATTCCTCCATAAAGTTTGCAGGTAATTTTTGAGAATAGGCCTGTCACATGATGCGATCCGTGTATTTGAATTACTTATTAATAAACCAATAAATCAAACAATTATGAGATTAGAAAAATTATTCATCGGCTTATTGTTGGCCGTATGTTTCGTTTCGTGTTCTAAAGACGACGAACCAGGAAACGGTGATGACCCAGGCAAGAATCCTAATCAGCCTGAAAACAGCTCCTCAGTGACAATCAATCCCGATGGCTCGACATCTACAAAGTCAGTGTTCTCTCCTATTGACGAGACAACATTTTATATTGATTATGTAAAATATAAAATAGTAGATTCTCACCTTGAAATAATAGGTTACGACCCCGTAGAGCTCAAAGGAGATGTAAAGCCATATGCAACAGTGAAATACTTGGGTACTACGTATAATACCAGGATTATAGCAGAGGAGGCATTTAGAGGGAGCTCTATAACAAGTATAAATATCCCCAATTCAGTTACCGAGATTGGTGGCTCTGCCTTTTCCGGTTGCAGTTTCCTGACAAGTATCACCATACCAAATTCAGTTACCGAGATTGAACGCTCAGCCTTTGAGGGTTGTAGTTCCCTGGCAAGTATCACCATTCCTAATTGGGTGACTAAAATTAACGGCTCAGCCTTTAGAGGTTGCAGTTCCCTGACAAGTATCACCATTCCAAATTCAGTTACCGGGATTGGAAGCTCTGCTTTTTCCGGTTGCAGTTCCCTGACAAGTGTCACCATTCCAAATTCAGTGACCGAGATTGACGAATATACATTTTTTAGGTGCAGCTCCTTGGTCGAGATTATAATTCCAAGTTCTGTTGTGAGAATTTTTGAGAATTCGTTTTATGGGTGCTATATGTTGTCTAATATTTATGTAGGAGGAAAACCAAGTTTAAGGTATGATATTCTTAATCCTTTACCAGATGAAGTATATGCTAATGCTGTTCTTCATGTGAAAGCTGAAAATATGGACTGGTTCAAATCTGGTTGGTGGTCTAGGTTTAAAAACATAGTAGGAGATTACAGTGGAGAATAGAACCGTTTGGATGAATAGGTTAGTCTCAATCTCAGCACTCTAAAAAGCAAAGCGAGGTCGTGAATCTGAAGTACACGACCTCGCTTTTAAATGTTACACAGCGATAGAAGAGATGCTTGACAGTTTGGCTGCTTATTTCTGTTACGAGCCGTTTGAAAGCCAGAGTTTGAAGAGTTTGTCGGTAATCTCGTATGGAGTGCCACGCTTTTCAGGATCGGTTTTGCGGATTGTATTGTCCTGCACAAGTTGCTGCAGGTATGGAGAGAGGCTACCTGCCGGAGCCGATATCAGCTCACGGAGTTGAGAGAGGTTTAAGGGAGAGGCTGACTTTGAGAGTGACATCAGTATTTTTTGTGAATAAGCCGGAAGATTCTCAAATCTGGCGCGGTATATAGGCGCCGATAGAGTGGCCAGTTCTTTCAGGTCGTTGTCCGGCCAGTCAGATCTGTCTATGATATCGCAGGCAATCTTTACAGAGCGTATCACCGGAGGCAGATAGGCAAGCAGGGCTGACAGGCGTTTAGCTTTTTCTTCCGGAAGATTTAATGTTTCTGACAGCGAATCCTGAGTAATGGCCGGGATATAGATGGTTCTGACTCCTTCGAAAAATGGTGCCTTATAGTCGGCCAGAGCCTCGCTGATTTTAGGAACTGCGGCGATGAGCATAGGAGCCTCCGGCTGATAGAGATAGTTTCGCAGAAGATACTGATCATCAAACGGACTTCTGTTGAAGAAGAAGTCAAGATCGTCAATGATTACAATGCGCCGTCTGTCGCCATTTCCTTTAAGAGGCCGGGTGCCGTCATAATCAGTCCCTTCGATGGCCTTTATGATGTCGTTGCTGCTGAAAAATTCTTTCCCGTCAAGCAGCTGTACCGATTCTCCCCAGCCGTTTTCCCGAAGCCGTCGGGCCAACTCAATAAGCAGAGTGGTTTTGCCCGATCCGAAACTTCCGATCAGGAACAAAGGCTGAGGTATATGGCCTACAGATTTCTCAGCCTCAATGTGGAGCATCATATGGCTGAGGGTCTGTTCGAATATATTTAACATATTATGTAGTATAGTATTACACACATAGAGTGTAAATACATAGCAAATGTATAAAAAAAATTATATATAAGAAAATTTATATATAAGATTTTTTATACAACTGTCTCTCCTCTGTGGTTCTCTCTGCGGGGTGGGGTGGGAAAAGCAGCTCCTTCTGACTGCCGGGCTGGCTGTCGGAAGGAGCTGCTTTTGATGGGGATATGGTGGAGGTCAGCGGAGGGGGCTGACCCTCTAATGGAGCGTGGTGATCAGCGGCGGCCCTGGCGTTTCTGCTGTTCGCGGAGCATCTGCTGCTGTTTGCGCTGGGCCTCTTCGAGACGGGCCATGAAGCCTGATTTCTTTTTGGGCTTCTTGGCGGCTTCGGCCATCTTGGCGCGCATCTTGTCTTCGCTGACAACCTTGCGGAAGATGTAGGTCTGCACGATGGTGATCAGCAGTGACAGGAAGTAGTAGTAGCTGAGGCCTGCGGCGTAGTTGTTGAAGATGAAGAGGAACATCACCGGCATCATATACATCATCCATTTCATGCCCGGCATGCCTGACGAAGCCTGGCTCTGCATGTTGTTGCGGGTGTAGATGATGTTGACCGCGGTCATGAGCAGACAGAAGAGGCTGATGTGGTTGCCGAAGGTGCTTGAGATGAAGGGGATGTTTGCCGACCATGAGATGATGGCGTCAGGAGCCGAGAGGTCTTTGGCCCAGAGGAAGGGCTCGCCGCGCAGCTCGATGGCCGAGGGGAAGAACCAGAACATGGCCACGAGGATAGGCATCTGGAGGAGCATCGGCAGACAGCCCGAAAGCGGGTTGGCTCCGGCGCGGGAGTAGAGTGCCATTGTCTCCTGCTGGCGCTTCATGGCGTTTTCGTTGCCGGGATACTTGTCGTTGATGGCTTTGATCTCAGGTGCGAGCAGGCGCATGCGGGCCTGTGAGATCATGCTCTTGTAGGTGAAGGGGAAGAGGATGATCTTGATGAAGATGGTCAGCAGCAGGATGATGATGCCGTAGTTCGAGATAAACGAGCCGAGCAGGGTGAACACCGGAATGATGATCAGGGTGTTGATCCAGCGGAAGATAGGCCATCCGAGGGGGATGAGCTTGGTCAGGTGCATGTTCTCGTCGGGGAAGATCTCCTTCTCCACGGAGCTCATCACGGGGTAGGAGTTGGGGCCGAGATACATCACGAAGGAGGCGGGGTTGGCCGCTGCGGCTGAGTATTCGACTGTCATGTCGAAGTTCATCTCCTTGATGAAGTCGGGGTTGTCCTTGAGTACGGTGCTGCGGAGATTGCCGCTGCTGAAGTTGGTGCGGGCCATGAGCACAGCCGAGAAGAACTGGTTCTTGCAGCTGATCCATTTCAGGCGCTGGTTGATCTCCTCTTCGTCGTCGGAACCCTCGCTGAGGTTGTCGACATCGCCGTCGGTATACATGTAGTAGAGCGCCGAGTTGCGTTCCTCAAAGACGCGTCCGGCTTCGTTGCGGCGCATTTTCTGATGCCAGTTGAAGTCCATCGAGGCTACCGACGAGGGAATGATGCTCTGCATGCCTTCCTGGATCACGTCGATATTGACCGTATAGCCGTCGGCCGGGAGGGTATATTTGATGCCCCAGCGCGCGCCGTCGCCGAGTTCGAGTTTCATCAGCACCGAAGAGTCGCTGAGCTGCACGGGTGTGAAGAAAAACTCGCTGGTCTCGAAGCGCTGTGTGGCCGAGGTCAGAGTGAAGTTGTAGATGTCGGTCTCCGGCGAGAGAAGCTCGATCTTGGTAGAGTCATAGCTGTTGTAGTCGCGGAGAGTGGCGCGTGAGATCACACCGCCCTTATTGGAGATTTCGAGGCTGAGATTCTTGTTTTCGAGGCGGACTGTGGTGCTGTCGCCTGAGAGGTGACGGGCGAAACCGCGGTAGCGGGCTGCTGTCGCGAGCGCCTTGCGCAGATTGTTGACGGCAGGTGCTCCTACGGTCAGCGGCAGTGCTGAGTCGTTGCTGAGGAGATCGGCGACGGCAACCTGGCGTCCGTCGGCGTCAACAGTTCCTTCAAGCTGACCCTCGGCATTGAGACGCAGGTCGATCTTGTCGACGCTGAGAGTCGACACGCCGCTGACGGTGTCGGTTGTTCCGAGTTCGCGCACGGTGCTTTTGATCGCGGCGATTTCAGCCGGAGTGATAGAGTCAAATTTCAGAGCTCCTGGATCGGAGGCTTTTGCGGCTTCCTGTGCCTCCATCTGTTCGCGCTCGATACGCTGCCGTTCGAGCTCTTCAGGGGAGGGACGGTTGATGTAGGTGAATCCGAAGATGATGAGGCCCATCAATAGGAGCCCGATTAGTGAGTTTCTGTCCATTCAGTTGAGTTATGGGTAGAGTTTTGTTACTTATGATCTGGCGTTTCGTTCTTCGCTGTATTCGATGGCGCTTCTGATGAAGTCCATGAAGAGCGGAGAGGGCGAGAGGACGGTTGAGGAGTATTCCGGATGATACTGGGTGCCGATGAACCAGCGGTGGTCCGGAAGTTCGACTACTTCTACGAGATGTGTGGCTGGGTTTTCGCCCACACACTTCATGCCTGCGGCCTCGAAGCGGGCGCGGAAGTCGTTGTTGAACTCGAAGCGATGGCGGTGGCGTTCGCTGACGCGGGTCTTGCCGTAGGCCTTTGCGGCGCGGGATCCCGGCAGCAGCTCGCAGTCATAGGCTCCGAGACGCATAGTGCCTCCCATGTTGGAGATCGACTTCTGTTCTTCCATCAGGTCGATCACATTGTGAGGCGTGTGGGGCTGCATTTCCGTCGAGTTGGCATCCTGCAAGCCGAGGACATCGCGGGCGAATTCGATCACCATGCACTGCATGCCGAGGCAGATTCCGAATGTCGGGACATCGTGTTCGCGACACCATTTGAGCGCCACGAATTTGCCTTCGATTCCGCGTTGGCCGAAGCCGGGGGCTATGATCACGCCGTCGAGGTCACGCAGCTGAGTGTCGACATTGTCCGGTGTGACGCGCTCGGAGTGGATATATTGCAGGTCGAGGATATGGTCGGCATAGGTTGCAGCCTGGAAAAGAGCCTCGTTGATTGACTTGTAGGCATCCTGAAGCTCGACATATTTTCCGACCAGGCCGATGCGCACTTTTTTCTGTGCGGTGCGCATTTTGGTCAGGAATTCTTTCCAGGGGTTCATGTCGGGCTGACCCTGTGGATCGAGATCCATCTTGCGCATCACGATTTCGTCGAGATGCTGTTCGTGCATCAGCACCGGGACATCATAGATGCTCTTTGCATCGATGCTCTGGATGACGGCGTCAGGGGCTACGTTGCAGAACTGTGCGATCTTCTTGCGCATGGCCGAGGGGATCTCGTGTTCTGTGCGCAGTACCAGTACATCGGGCTGGATACCGAGCTGTTGCAGTTGCTTGACAGAGTGTTGCGTCGGCTTTGTCTTGAGTTCCTTTGCGGCACTGATGTAGGGGACATAGGTCAGATGCAGGCAGATGCAGTTGTCTTCAAGTTCCCATCTGAGCTGACGGACAGCCTCAAGGAAGGGGAGCGATTCGATGTCGCCTACGACACCGCCGATTTCCGTGATCACGAAATCGAAGTCGCCGGTTTTGCCGAGAGCCATGACGTTGCGCTTGATCTCGTCGGTGATGTGGGGAATGATCTGGACAGTCTTGCCGAGATAGTCTCCGCGGCGTTCCTTCTCGATGACGCTCTTGTAGATGCGTCCGGTGGTCACATTGTTGGCGCGGGTTGTCTGGATATTTGTAAATCTCTCGTAGTGGCCGAGGTCGAGGTCGGCTTCGTGGCCGTCGACGGTCACATAGCATTCGCCGTGCTCATAGGGGTTGAGGGTACCGGGGTCGATGTTGATATAGGGGTCGAACTTTTGGATAGTTACCCTAAAGCCCCGCGCTTTCAGAAGGCAGGCGAGAGAGGAAGAGATGATTCCTTTGCCCAGCGACGAAACCACGCCGCCTGTGACAAAAATGTATTTAGTTTCCACGCTTTATGATGTGATAGAGATACTTCAAATTCGCGTATATTTCAGACTGAATCTAAAATAAGGCGCAAATTTACAAAAAAATCGGGGATTATTCCGTAAATTTGCCTAAACTTAGAGGTTGTTTAAAAACAAGAGTTAAAATCTGAGTGGTGTATCTTTTAGATAAATTGTTGCAAATGAGAAAGGAGCATAGCGAGCTATGCGACTGACGAATTTCAACAATTTAGCAAAAGAGACACCAAGGCTTAGGTAACCTCAAAAATTCTCAGACATGAAATTATTAACAGGAAAAAATACAATACCGTCGCCTGCGAAAGTTTTGGG
>NZ_JAIDEN010000120.1 GCF_029054785.1 Duncaniella sp. | reverse complement strand
TTTTACTGGCTGTGGCGTGGCTTCCTGTTGCCTGGTGCGCCGGAACAGAGGTGTGTGCTTCGACCGTCCCGTCTCAGCCGGGCGACAGTCTGGCTATCGCTGAGATGGATTCGATCCTCAACACGATTGATCTGGATGAGGTCATTGTCACTGCGCCGATCAAGGAGAGGGAGATCCGCGGCGATACGACGATTTTCAATGCGGATGCCTACCGGCTTCGTGACGGGGCCTATCTTCGGGAGCTCGTGCGTCTTATCCCAGGAATGGAGTATGACAAGGCTTCCGGCAGTCTGACTTATTACGGGACACCGCTGGGCGAAGTGATGGTCAACGGGGAGAAGTTTTTCGGCTCGAACATAGTTGCGGCTCTTGAAAACATGCCGGTCGAACTCATCAGCCAGCTCAAAGTCTACGACAAGGCTTCGGAAGAGGAGGAGTTTACCGGGGTGAGGACCGGAAGCAAGAACCATGTCCTCGACATCCGGACCAAGCAGAAGTTCGACGGGATGCTGATGGCGGGTGCCGCGGTCGGCATGGGCAATGAGAAGCGCAAGGAGGCTCGGCTGTTCGGACACTATTTCGAGATGGGGGGTAACAATTATTCCCTGAACGCCGACATCGGCAACAAAAATATCCTCAGTGGTTTCAGTGGCAACCGCCATGACTCCATGTACGGAAGCCTCTACAAAAAGATTAAAAAAATCAACGTCAATGTCTCGGCTTCATATAACAACAGCATCAACGGTGACAGGCGGTCGAACTATGTAGAGAGCTATATGGTGACCGGAAATAAATATAGATATTCGGCTGATGAGAGTCATTCGAAAAACCGTTCGCTGAATCTGTCGGGGGGCATCAGCGGTGAGATTTTCAAAAAGACCTATCTGTCACTGCAAGGAAGTTTTGGCTACGCTCGGTCCAGAAGTGAAAACGGCAGCCACAGTGCGGTCTTTAACACGGATCAGGCTTTGGATATCAAAGATCCATTCGGCGATCCGGCCTATGAGCAGCTCCCGCCTGACCATAGGGTCAATGAAGACCGATCCTCTTCGTCGGACAAAAATACAATGCGTAATTACAATGTTTCCTTCAATCTTGCGAGGCGTCTAAACGATTCCGGAAGTTCACTGTCTCTTTCGGTCGGGACCGGGGCTGACAATTCGCGCGGCAAGTCTTTCAGTCTGTCGGAAATCAGATATTACCAGCTGCTTAATGCCGCCGGAGGCGATTCGGTGCTATATCGCAATCAATATCGTCTGAGCCCCACGAGATTGCGCAACTATTCTGTCGGACTGGCTTTCAACCAGGCAATCGGTAAGGATTTCTCTCTGAATGCAGGATATAAGTATGTGGAAAAGCGTCAGCGGAGTGAGCGTCTGACCTATGATCTGTCTCCTTTTATGGATGAGTCAGGCGCGCCCGCTTATCTCCCGCAGGACTATCTCCGGGGTTATGTAGACTCTCTCAGCAACCATAGTTTCAGCCACACTGTCGGCCATCAGATTGATTTCTCAATAAATTATATCAAAGAACATCTGAGGATCATGGGGTCTGTGGCGGCCACTCCCCAGCGGCAGACTCTCGACCAGAAGACCGGATCGATGAGCGGCGACACGGTCCGTTCGTCGGTCAGTCTGTCGACATCGCTGAACATAGATATCAACAGAGATAAATATAGTCTTGATTTCAGTTACAGCGGCTGGAGTGACCAGCCTGCTCTGAGTCTGCTGATGAGCATGACCGACAATAGCAATCCGCTCTCTGTCACGCATGGCAATCCGGCTCTGAAACCGTCTTACAGACAGGATTTCCGTGTGTCCTTCCGGCTTAACAAATTTTTTATGAACGCCGATCTGGCCTATTCCAATATCTATAATGATGTGACTCAGGCGGTGTTCTATGATCCTGAATCCGGCGTGAGCGAGTCATATCCTGTCAATATCAACGGCAATTGGTCGGTGAGATCTTCTCTTTGGTTTCACCATCGGCTGAAGAAAGTGATGTTTTCGGGCCGTCTTGGCGGCAATTACAGCCATCAGGTCTCTTTGCTCAACGAGGGGCAGGCGGCAGAGCCGGTAAGGAGCGTCACTCTGGTGCGTACATGCGATTCAAATCTCTCAGCCACGTATATGGGCATGAACACCACGCTGACGGCTAATTTTGATTGGCGGTTCAACAATTCGCGGAACCGACTGCGCGATACCCGAAGCTACATGCGCGACTATGGCTGTGGGCTTACCGGCAACCAGCGCTTTCTCAATCGCTTTGAGGTTGGCGGCAATTTCCGCTATTCATTGAGCAACAGTTCGATTGCCGGTGTGAAAAACAATGAAGAGACCCTGCTTGATTTCAATTGCAGCTGGAGTTTCCTTAAAGATAAGTGCATGAAGCTGGCGTTTGAATGGAACGATATCCTGAACCGAAAGAAAAGCATCAGCCGCGGATCATCGCCAACGGGAATCTATGAAATGCGTTCGATGATTATCGGCAGCTACTTCATGTTCACCCTGAGCTATGATTTCAGGCGGAACGACTGATGTTTTGGCGCGGTGTTTCCCGGTCCGTATTAGTCGTGTTTACGAGTGTTGGCCGATGAGACTGACCGCACGGTCCCAGTCGCGGTAGAAG
>NZ_JAIDEN010000012.1 GCF_029054785.1 Duncaniella sp. | reverse complement strand
GTCATTGACTCTGACGGTCAATATATTGTTGGGGTGTATGGAACGGACAATCTCATTGCGGCAGTTTTTCAGCAGATAGATCAGGCGGTCAATCTTCGCACCACCGCTGGTAGATCCGGCACATGATCCGAAAAACATCAGAGCGAAAGCCAGAGAAAGGACGAAAGTTCCCCATGACGAAAAGGCCGAAACTTCATAACCGGTCGAGGTGATCGTCGATATGATCTGAAAAAGCGGGTCAAGTGTCACCGACTTGAGTGAATGTGCCTGACCGTTACGGAATATGGCTATTACAAAAAGTATATAGCAGCCAAAAATTATGCCGACATAGGTTCTGAACACGTCATTCCGCCAGATCGGTTTGAAATCTCCGTGGGCAGCGCGATAGAGCAGCACGAAGCTCGTTCCGCCAAGGAACATAAACACTGTCATGACGCTTTGGATGTAAACCGAGTCCCAGGCCTCGATACTGTCATCAGCCGTAGAGAAACCGCCTGTCGACATGGTGCTGAATGCATGACACAGGGCCTCAAATGTGTTCATCGGCCCTATTATCAGCAATACGAACAGCACTACGGTCAGGACTATATATATCAGCCACAGCCCCTTGGCAGTCTGCGAGATGCGCGGACGCAACTTGTCATGGGTGATACCGGTAACCTCGGCATTGAACATCTGCATTCCTCCCGAATGGTTGAGCATCGGCACCACCGCCAATGTGAACAGGATGATACCCATACCTCCGATCCACTGCATCAGACTGCGCCAGATGACAACCCCATGACTCAGATGACTGATCGACCCCATCACCGTAGCGCCTGTTGTCGTGAATCCCGACATAGCCTCAAAGAATGCGTCAGAAATCGAAAGCGGATCGGTCTCCATCATCATGAACGGGAGCATTCCGAATATCGAGAAAAAGACCCATACGAGAGCCGTCAGCAGGAATCCTTCACGCTTGGCCATACGCGGGCTGCGCGGGCGGATGCAAAAAGTCATCAGAGAGCCTGCGGTCAGTGTCAGTCCCATCGTCAGCAGGAAATTCATCCAGTCCCTTTCGCCATAAATCAAGGATGTGACTAAGGGTACAGAAAGAAAAGCGCCTTCAATGATGAGAAGAAGCCCGATGATACGCAGCAGCACCCGGAAATTGATTGTCGATGCAGAGTCCTTTAACCTCATTTAAGACCTACTTGAATAATTTTTCAACTTTGTGGAGCAGTCCACTGAGTGTAAACACCACAACTCGGTCGCCAGGCGCTATGACGGTATTACCTGACACCAGATGGCCTTTGCCGTCACGGATGAGACCTGCGATTGTCATGTCACGCGACAGACGCAGATCCTTGACCGGTCCGCGGGTGATTTTTGATCCTTCTCCAGCCACGATTTCCGCAACTTCAGCATCAGCGAGTGCCAGACATTTTGAAGTTGAGGTGTCACTGTCAAGCAGCATCTGGAAAATACGAGATGATGCCAGGAGTTTTTTATTGATGATTGTGCCGATATTGAGGCCTTCAGCTTCAGAGATAAACTGGAGGTTCTCCACCTCGGCAATCGTTTTGAAAACGCCAAGTTCTTTGGCTGACAGGCAGGTAAGAATGTTCGTCTCGCTGCTGTCGGCCAATGCGATGAATGCATCCATGTCAGAAATGCCGGCCTCAAGCAAGGCATCGGTATCGCGGGCATCAGCATTGATAATATGCGCATCCGGGCATCGTTCCGAAAGTCTCAGGCACCGGTCCCGGTCGATGTCCATGATCTTGAAGTTGAATTCATCTCCGGCCATTGCACAGAGACGTATGGCAATGCGGCTGCCTCCCATGATCAGGACATCGCGGATTCTCTGCTGCTTCTTGCCGCAAAGATCGACAAGCGAGTCTACATGGTCGCGACGCGTCATGAAATAGACTATATCATTGCTCTGCAAACGGTCAAAACCGCCAGGGATGATTGTCTCATGGTCTCGCTTGATTGCTGCGACGTGGAAATTATGGTCTATGCTTCCGAGATCCTTAAGCTGCATTCCGACAAGAGGGGCATTGTCACGCAACTTCACTCCGACAAGTATCAGCTCGCCGTCATGGAGTTCAAACCAGTGGCGCACCCAGTTATGGCGCAGAGCCTGAATGACTTCCAATGCGGCCAGATATTCCGGATAGATCATGTCGTCAGCTCCTATATGGCTGAAAAATTCACGGTTGACCGGATCTTTGAACTCATAATTGTCAATGCGGGCTACTGTTTTTTCAGCTCCAAGGCTTTTGGCAATGGCACACGCGACAATGTTTCGTGTCTCGAAAGGAGTTACGGCTATAAACAGGTCACACCCCTCGACTCCGGCTTGTTTCAAGGTAGTGAACGAAGTCGGAGAACCACGGAAGGTAAGAAGATTATAGTTTGCGTCAAGCATTGACAGCTTCTCGCCGTCACTGTCGACCACAGTTATGTCCTGCTCCTCATTGGATAGAAGTTTAGCCAGATGAGTGCCAACTTCTCCGGAGCCTGCTATCACTATTTTCATTAAATCGAAGTGCTGTCGGGTTGTTTTGGGGTATGCAGTTCTTTGATTGCGGCAAATATGCCATCTGCATCGAATCCGCACAGATGGTGCAGCTGGGCGGGAGTGCCCTGAGCGATAAATCGGTCCGGAACTCCAAGACGACGGATCGGCTGTGAGAATCCAAGATCGGACAGTGCTTCTGTCACGGCACTTCCAAGACCGCCTTCGGCTACCCCGTCTTCAACCGTAATGACCGGACATTTCTTATCGGCAACTTCCCGGATGATCTGCGAATCAAGAGGCTTGACAAAGATCATGTCATAATGGGCAATCTTAATGCCAAGCTCTTCCTGAGCTTTATCTATGGCCTTGGAGACATCAGCGGCAACAGGCCCGATGCTAAGAACAACAAGGTCGTTCCCATCACGCAGTCTTTCGCCCTGTCCGACTGTCAGCTTGCGCATCATCGTCTCCTTCAGAGCTTCTTCACCTCGGCCACGAGGATAGCGGATCGCTATCGGACCATCGAAATCCTGGGCTGTCAGCATCAGATGACGCAGGTAGTCGAGATTACGAGGTGAAGCGATTGTCATTCCCGGAATGGCCCTCAGATAGCTGAGATCAAAGACGCCATGATGGGTTGCGCCATCTTCTCCGACCAAACCGGCGCGGTCAAGACAAAATACAACCGGAAGGCCCTCGATGGCCACATCATGGATAATATGATCGAAGGCTCTCTGCATGAATGAAGAATATATGGCCACAAAGGGTTTCATGCCTTCTTTTGCAAGGCCTCCGGCAAAGGTGACTGCATGCCCTTCCGAAATACCGACATCAAAGGTTCTGTCCGGGAACTCCTGTTGCAGTCTGTTCATCGAGGTACCTGAAAGCATTGCAGCCGTAACACCTACGATCCGGTCGTTTGCTCCGGCAAGTTCGACAAGGGTATCTCCGAACACCTGCTGATATTTCGGCGGTCTGCCGGCCCCGTCTTTTATTATTTTGCCTGTTCCGGCATCGAAGCGGCCCGGCGCATGCCATGTCGACGGATCCTTTTCCGCCGGCTCATAGCCCTTTCCCTTGATGGTGCGCAAATGGAGAATCCGCGGTCCTGGCAGATCCTTGATATCCTCAAGCACACTGACAACCGTCTGCAAGTCATGGCCGTCAAAAGGTCCGAAATAGCGGATGTTCAGGCCCTCGAAAATGTTCTGCTGTTTGGTCAGCAAAGATTTCAGGCTGTTGTTGAAGCGCATGATCATCCCTTTGCCGGAGTCTGTCACCAGCTTGTGTCTGCGCAGAAACCGGGAGAAGCGATAACGCAGATTGTTGTAGGCTTTTGACGTTGTCAGATGGGCCAGATAGGTGTTCAGAGATCCGACCGGCCTGTCAATCGACATGTCATTGTCGTTGAGAATGATCAGCAGGTTGGAATTGGAATTGGCCGCATTGTTCAGTCCTTCGAATGCAAGGCCGCCGCTTATTGAAGCGTCACCAATGACAGCGACCACATGGCGTGGCGGGACATCCTTACGCAAGGAACTCGCCACGGCCATTCCCAAAGCCGCAGAAATCGAGTTGGAGGCATGGCCTGCGGTAAAAGTGTCATATTCGCTCTCTTTCGGATTCGGGAAGCCACTCAATCCGCCGAGTGTCCTGTTTGTTTCAAACTGGTCACGGCGCCCGGTAAGCAACTTGTGGCCATAAGCCTGATGCCCGACATCCCACACAATCCTGTCATAAGGAGTGTTGAACACGTAGTGAAGGGCCACAGTCAGCTCTACGGCCCCCATGCTTGACGCAAAATGTCCCGGATGGGAAGCGAGCGAGTTGATCAGAAACGAACGCAGCTCGGCGCAAACCTGCGGGAGCTCGGCCATCGACAGCCGACGCAAGTCAGCCGGCGAATCTATGCCTGACAACAGCGGATAATCAGCCCTTACTGTTCCGTTTTCCATTTTTGACATATTTTTTATACAGAGGAACCCAGACCACTATTCCTGAACAGAGGACAATAAATGCCACCCACAGCGTAAACGGCTGCGAGGCTATCACAAGATAACAAAGGGCAAGCCACAAAACGGCAATAAACCCAAAGCGTATTTTGGTCGAGGTGTCCATTATATCTATCGTTCTTTTCAGATCACTCCCACAGACGGCTTAATAGCCGGTATAGCTGTGGGGTGAAAGTTTCTTCAGTTCATCTTTGACCTCAGGAGTAACATCAAGGTTCTCAATGAAAGCCGCAATGCTTTCTGCCGTCACTGCGCTGTTGGTTCTGGTCAGAGCCTTAAGTGTCTCATAGGGTTTCGGATAGCCCTCGCGGCGAAGCACTGTCTGAATAGCTTCTGCAACAACGCTCCAGGTATTGTCCAGGTCGGCGTCAATTGCCTGACGGTTGAGCAGCAGTTTGCCGAGTCCCTTCATGGTCGAAGCCACAGCAATCAGCGTGTGGGCCAAAGGCACACCGATGTTACGGAGCACAGTCGAGTCTGTCAGGTCTCGCTGAAGACGAGAAACAGGGAGCTTGCTTGCCAGATGGCCGAATACAGCGTTGGCAATGCCGATATTACCTTCCGAATTCTCAAAGTCGATCGGATTCACCTTGTGAGGCATGGCCGACGAACCGACTTCACCTTCTTTGATCTTCTGCTTGAAATATTCCATGGAGATGTACATCCACATGTCTCGGTCAAGATCAAGAATGATATTGTTGATTCTGGCGAGAGCGTCAAACACAGCGGCAAGATTGTCGTAATTGGAGATCTGAGTAGTGTATTCTTCCCTCTCAATGCCAAGTTTCTCGCTCAGGAATTTAGCGCCGAACGATCTCCAGTCAATTTCAGGGAAAGCACAGAGGTGAGCATTGAAGTTGCCGGTCGCACCTCCGAACTTACCGGAAATCGACACCGCGTCCAAAGCCTCAAGCTGGCGGCGCAGACGATAGCTGAACACACGGATCTCTTTGCCGAGGCGTGTTGGAGAAGCCGGCTGACCGTGAGTCTTGGCAAGCATCGGAATCTCATACCATTCGTCAGCTCTGGCCTCAAGATGTTCGATCAGCTCCATAATGCGCGGACGATAAACTTCTTTCAGCGCATCGGCGATTGACATCGGCACCGATGTGTTGTTGATGTCCTGTGAAGTCAGACCGAAATGGATATATTCCTTATATTTCTCCAATCCAAGTCCGTCAAATTTTTCCTTGAGGAAATACTCGACAGCTTTTACATCATGATTGGTGACTCCTTCGATCTCCTTGATGCGAAGAGCCGACTCCACGGGAAATTGTTCATAAATCTCACGCAACTTACTGAAAACATCAGTCGGCACAGAGGCCAAAGCAGGCAGAGGCAATTCGCACAGAGCTATGAAATACTCGATTTCCACCTTTACGCGATAGCGGATCAGCGCATACTCCGAGAAATATTCATCCAGGCGCTCACACTTTCCACGATAGCGGCCATCAACAGGTGAAATAGCAGTCAGTTCAGTAAGTTTCATGATTTTATCTAACTATGGTTGTCGGTTAAAACGTATTTGATGCAAAATTACAAAAAAAGCGACATATAAACGAGATTACATCCCTACAAAATATCATGCACCTCTCCAAAACGCCGAATCCTTGCCTGGCCTTAAACAAAAAAAGCGCGGGCCGGATGTCTGTCTGACTGACAGTATCCGGCTCGCGCGCAGTAGAGGGGGCGGTT
>NZ_JAIDEN010000119.1 GCF_029054785.1 Duncaniella sp. | reverse complement strand
CGATCTATAATTCTAGCTTCTTCGGCAGTGTCTGTTGTTTATAAGTTACAGGACAAAGACGGCAGCGTTGTCTACATCTATGCGACCGATCCTACCGCTCAGTTCAGCTTCATCAACGCGGCCAACGAGAAGGGCTACAATGTGCTGCTCATGGACGGTCAGCTCGACGGCCATTTCATCTCGATGCTCGAAAGCAAAATCGAGAAGACCAGATTCGTGCGCGTTGACAGCGAAGTGGCAGAAAAACTCATCCCGAAGGAAGAGAACACCGACAGCGGACTCAACGCCGACCAGATCTCGCTGCTGACCCCGCTCTTCCGCAGCCAGATCCCGGCAGTGGACAAGGCCGAGTTCCTCGTGTCGTTCGAGTCGCTCGATCCCGCCGCAAGCCCGATCCTGATCACTCAGAACGAATACATGCGCCGAATGAAGGACATGGCTGCAACTCAGGCCGGCATGAGCTTCTATGCCGAACTGCCTGACAGCTACAATCTGATCGTCAACACCTCGCAGCCCGTAGTTGCCCGTATTCTCGACGAAGCCCAGAAGGCCCTCGCCGAAAAGCTCGCACCACTCAACGCCTCGATCGACGCCGACAACGAAAAGATCACCGCCCTCCGCGCCGAAATCAAGGACAACAAGCCTACCGACGAGCAGAAAGCCGAAGAGCAGCGCCTGACCGACAGCGTTGAAAAGACCCGCAAGGAAAAGGACGAGATGATCAGCCGCTATGCAGCCGAAAAACCGGTTGTGAAGCAGGCAATTGATCTGGCCCTCCTTTCAAACGGACTTCTCCGCGGACGCGATCTGAGCGAATTCATCAAACGCTCCACCGCAATGCTATGAAAAATTGAGAATCAATTGAACTGAAAACAACCGAATATTCAGACACAAAAAAAATGACGCCGGTCTACGCTTGACATTCCAAGCCTAAACCGGCGTTGTTTTTTGTCCGATAAACCACCCCCATCAGACATGAAATGTGACAATTCCAAAGAGATTTTCCCCTTGGTCGACGAGCAGGGCAATGTGATCGGCTCGGCAACCCGCGGCGAGTGCCATTCTGGCAGCAGACTGCTCCACCCAGTGGTCCACCTCCATGTGTTTGACAGCAACGGAGGCCTCTATCTGCAAAGACGGCCTGAGTGGAAGGACATCCAGCCCGGCAAATGGGACACAGCCGTCGGCGGCCACATCGACTATGGCGAAGAACTTGAACATGCGCTCAGGCGTGAAGCCGCCGAAGAGCTTGGCCTCGGAGATTTCAAGCCTGAGTTCCTGAAACGCTATGTCTTCGAATCGAGCCGCGAAAAGGAGCTTGTCAACGCGTTCAAAACCGTGGTCGACTATGAACCAAGGCCTTCCGACGAACTTGACGGCGGTCGCTTCTGGTCGCGCAGCGAGATTCTCGATGCCATCGGGAAGGATGTGTTCACCCCGAATTTCGAGCAGGAATATATGATGCTTTTCGGGGATCAGACTGAAAACCATGAAGATGACGTGAGATGAGATGTCAGATGACGTAAAAAAACAGACGTCAATACATATCTTTTAACTTACATGTGCAGGATTCAGGCCCATGCAAGGTGATACATTTGCATATCACTTCTCCCCCCACACCCTCAACTCAAATTTTAGAGGTTGTCCAAAAAAACGCCCTCTTACTCTCACTCAAAAAAATCAAGTCCTGCCATGAACTCATCAGTCATTATCTCGCCCCGCGTCATCGACACGATCAATTCACTGTCAAGCGCCGACCGCGCCCCGATCAGCAACGCACTGAGCATGGAATTCATTCTTGGTCAGAATCCGGAAGACACGCTCACCCCGAATCAAAGCATCATTTATGCCGTGATCCGCTTCTATGTGACACAGGACACCGCACGTCACCGCGAACGCATGGCAAAAGTATGTTAGACCCTTTTCTGAAACTTACTTCAGCTCAGAGAGCTATTTCAGATAAGCCGGTTCGGATTCCGAGGAATCGCCGTCAAGAGCGGTGACAGCATAGGCCCTGCCGCCCGACTTGCCGACACGCATCTCACGGCCATAGGAAATACCGAGAAGATAGCAGCCCCGGATGCCGTCGCCGTTTTCCTCCATCAGCTCGTCGAGGCCCAGATTTTCAGGGAAAGAATAGACAGCATAGCGCCTCAGCCCGGCAGAGACAGCCTCGTCCTGCCAGGACAGAAGCCCGTCTTTCAGCTTCAGGCCGCGCGGCGCGGCGACAGGATCAGTCACACTCGCGCGCCGCACTTGCGGAGTCAGCGTCTTTGAGACGAAACGGGTTTTCGTCAGATCCGGCGCAAGCTTGTGGAGATGCTTCGCGCTATAAAGGACTGTGCCCTGGTCACCGTCAAGGCTGAACCTGCGGTTGGCATCGACCTGACGCAGAAGCTCGCTGCGCTCCTCGACCGTGTTGCGCTTGTCAAGCGGCGCGAGAGTTATGCTCGCATAAAAATGGCGGCCATAGAGATTGGCGGCCTCGCTCCACCAGCGGGCAAGCGGCTCATAAGGAGCTACGGCATGGGTCGTAGGCCAGTAGATCTGAGGCGAAATGAAATCGACCGTTCCCTGGTAAAGCCATCCGAGCGGATCGGAATAGATCTCGGAATACTGCCAGTCATCCCCCTTGACATCACAGCCCTCCATGCCCCATTTCGGGGCCGATGTGTGGTTCTTGCCTGCAATTCCGGCAGGCGAAATGCCGAAACGCATTCCCGGACGCAGATCCGAGACCAGGGCATGGACATCGGCAACGGTTTTGTGCACATTGGCCCTGCGCCAGTCGCCGAACGACATCCAGGGAGACTCCGACTGCCACAAGCCATAGTCTGCCGCCGAAGAATCCTCCGGAATACGGTTGGGATAGAAATAATCGTCAAAAACCAGCCCGTCAATCTTATAATTGCTTATGATTTCCCGGCAGATGTCGACAATGTGCTCTCTGACAGCCTCAAGGCCGGGATTAAATACGGTGTACTTGCCATAGCTCAACAACCAGCCGCACTCTTTCCACCGCCGGTCAGGAGCGCTGTCATAGTCCGTGCCCGCGCTCCATCTGAACGGATTGACCCAGGCATAGCATTCAAGGCCGCGGCGATGACACTCCTCGACAGCGAATTTCAAAGGATCCCATCCCGGCGAAAGACCACGCTTCCCGGAGACAAAAGCCGACCAAGGCTCCAGACGCGATTCATACATCACATCAGCCATGCCCCTGACCTGAAAGAAAACCGAGGTCAGATTGGCTGCCTCACATCTGTCAAGCAAAGCTCTGAGCTCATCCTGCTGACGCTGACGCACTTTCTGGGAAGTACCCGTGACCGAGGGCCAGTCAATGCCCCAGACGGTGGTGAGCCACACGCCTCGCATCTCCCGCTTAGGTCCGGATGCCGAAAGGCTGAACGGACCGGCCAAAAGAGATGCGACAAGGAGGAGGATATTGAAACGGATCGAATGTGATTTCATGGACGGGTTGTGGATAAAAAGAGGTAACCGAGGCACAAAATTAAGCCTTTTCCGCAAATAATCGCATCGCAATCGTGAAACTGTTTTAAAAATTATGGAGAATTTTCGCGATACGCTATGAAATATCGCGGAAAAATAGCTAATTTTGCAAGTTGAAAATAAACTCTCAATTCATTCACTGAACACAGACCACCCAACAGCCGTGATCAAACCCCTAAGAAAATACGCAGTCATGCTGGGCGCAGCGATGCTCCTCGCCTCTTGCGGCGAGTATCAGAAGGTGCTCAAAAGCCATGACGCCGATTATAGACTCGACTACGCCAAGCGCGCATTCGAGCAAAAGAAATATACCCAGGCCGCAACCGTGCTTGAAGACATCGTCACACAGTTCAAAGGCTCTGAAAAAGCGGAAGACTCCCTCTATCTGCTCGCACTTTCAAACTACGAGAACAAGGACTACGAGACAGCCGGTTCATATTTCAAGACCTACTACACCCGTTTCCCGAAAGGCAAATACACCGAACTGGCCCGCTACTATGCAGGCTACGGCTACTATCTTGACTCCCCTGAGCCTCAGCTCGACCAGAGCGGAACGATCAACGCCATTCAGGAGCTCCAGGCATTTCTCGACTACTTCCCCAAGAGCGACAAAGTGGCCAACGCACAGAATGCCATCTTCGAACTCCAGGACAAACTGACCCTCAAACAGCTCGAAAACGCCCAGCTCTATTACAACCTCGGAACCTATCTGGGCAACAACTACGAAAGCGCCGTAATCGTAGCGCGCAACGCCATCAAGGACTATCCCTATTCCAAATATAAGGAAGATCTCGAACTCCTCATCCTCAAAGCGCGCTATCAGGAAGCACGTGAGAGCATCGAGGAGAAGAAACCGGACCGCTTCCGCGAGGTGATCGACGAGTATTACTCCTACATCAACAACTACCCCGACACCCCCAACCGAGAGGAAGCCGACAACATCTACAAAATCGCCCAGCGCTACGTCAAGGAATAAGCCCTCCGGCGCTCCACAAATTCAGAAATAACGTAAACAACAGAGATATAATGGACTACAAGAAGACCAACGCACCTCTCAACACTCAGACCCGCGACCTCATCTCAATGAGCGAAGACACCGGGAATGTCTATGAAACAGTCTGCATCATCGCAAAGCGTTCCAACCAGATCGCCGGCGAGATGAAACACGACCTCGAAAAGAAACTTCAGGAATTCGCATCACTCAGCGACAACCTCGAAGAAATCTCCGAAAACCGCGAGCAGATCGAAATCTCACGTTTCTACGAACGTCTGCCCAAACCCACCCTCATCGCCACCCAGGAATATCTCGACCACAAGATCCACTTCCGCAACCCCGCGAAAGACAATCTCAACCTCGACTGATCTTCCGGTCTGCCTTGCATTCTCAAGCATCCCGACAAAACCGGGGCCTGAAAAAAACGGCACAAAAAAAAACGAAAAACAGCTTAAAAAAGCGCCTTCGGGTTGGAATTGTTAAAAATAATCCTTACCTTTGTGCGCTCTTTTGAGACAATTTATATTCATTAACCACTTTTAAACATCTGTATCAATGCACTTGAACTCTGATGAAAAAGTAGAAATCTTTGAGAAGTACGGT
>NZ_JAIDEN010000118.1 GCF_029054785.1 Duncaniella sp. | reverse complement strand
CGGACTATGCGCTTCCCGCTATCGGGGCGCGCTCGGGACTTGCACCCGTTAGATTATGCCCATGTCGGGCGAACAAACTTAAGGAGCTGCCTCAGATCACTGGAGCAGCTCCTTTTATTAGTCATTATCGAATTGCAATCCACCGTTTTCAGCGGACGCAAAAATCAGAGGGTGTTTAAAAACAAGCTCTTAATCTTTGCGGACGCAGCGTATAACATGACCGTTGATATAGGCATGGCAATCGTCAGCGCCACTCACTACAACTTTCGCTGCTTTGCCGTTGACACGCAGGGTGCAGAGCCCCTCGACTTTCAGCCAGCTGGTGGAGACAGTCGAACCCCAGAAATATGTATCGGAATACAATCCGGTGATGTCGCCATTGACATACGTACCTGTGGCGATGGCATCAAATCCGGTAATATTGTTTCCGGTCATTCCTTCGCCCCACATACCAAAATCAGCAGCCTTGAAATTATTGGCAACGGCACCGCCTGCCGTGCGCAATTTATTCAGCTGATCAGTCGACGGAACTTCCCATCCTTCAGGCGCGATTCCTTTCTCGCTTGTCACACAATAGCCGTTATACATGTAGCCTGCAAACTTAAGCCAATCATAGTCTGTACTTGCAAGGTAGGCGCCGCTTTTGTTTTCTTTCCATGCCGCGTTATCGCCTGACGATATGGATGTTATCGACGAGCCGTCGCGGAAACAGGTGGCACGGAGATTCTCTGCCATCCAGTACTGTGTTCCGATCTTTACAATCTTATAAGTGTTGCGGTCAAAAAGTCCACGATTATCAGTGATGACATCAGCCACAACAGTCGCTTCAAGGCTCTCGCCGCTATATGACGGAATTATCTTCCCGTCTGCGACATAGACCATGGAGAGCGCATCACCTTCCGCGCCGACTGTCGCCGTGTTGCTTTTCCGATCCCAGACAACTGTCGCGCCTGTCGATGTCAGTCCATTTGCAAGGTCAGCACGACCGTCAGCGCCGATCGGATAAACGACAACAACCTGCTTGCCGACAGAAGAGATATATTCTTTCGCGATCTCAGCCACCTGCCTGTCACCGCACATTACTTTCTGAACCCAACCGGTCGAAAAATCAGCAGGGACAGGCACTGCCACTACTTCGGCTGGTTCCGGAGTCTCCTCTTCGCCATCAAATGTAAGACGGTCGATGTCAGCGACACTATACTGGAACTTGTCGCCGTTTTTAAGGATGATATTAAGAGTGTAGGGAGAGGACTGGGCGAAAGCTGAAGCCGCGCAAAGGAGGAGAGAGGGGAGTAAATATTTTTTCATTATCTGAGTAGTATCAATTGTTAGTATAAATCAATTTTTAGTATCGCTTAACGGATAAACTTGATTGTCTTGCCATTGGCTTTTACAATGTAGACACCTTCAGCCATTGGATTGAAATCAATGCTGACATTCTCAAAGCCTGACCGACGAGCCACAAGGACACCTTTAAGATTATAGACTGCGACATTGAGCGGCTGAGCTGTGGGTGCTGTGACTGAGATTATGCCACCACTGATGCTCAGACTGACATCTTTACGCAGTGAGAGTTCGATATTGTCAACCGAACTTGCCTCAAGATCAAAACTGAGATTGTCAATGTCGCCGAGCCGGTAATCAAAATCACCGGCAGCGGTTGTCACCGTCATCTTGTCACCATCAAAAGTAATCTGACTGATTTCTGCAAGGTTAAGCGAGGCCTGCTTGCTGTCAGTACTTGTGACGATCAACTTGTCTTCTGCCATCGCCGCGACCGTCACAGCCATTGCGCCTGACAGGACAAGTGAAAATTGCAAGTAATGTAAATTCATTTATCCTTTTCTATTAAAAATTTATGATACGATACATTTTAGTTAAAGCGTTTGCAAAACTAAACATTTTAAAGCATTTTAGCAAACAAATCAAACAATTTGACACAATTTATTAGCAAATTGCAACAAACATCCCAACAATAATAACAACACAGATCTTTTGTCAACTCCGAAAATACAATGATGCGCAATGCGGTTTGTCTTTCCGCATTGCGCATCATTGATATAAATTATTTAAAGAACAGGCCGGCTTAGTAGGCAAACATCGGATACGGCTGCATTGTCGCGTTGACCTTTGCACGTACTGCGGCGATGTTTTCAGCGCTTTCCGGATTGCGAAGCACAGTGTCAATCATCTCTGCAATCTCCAGCATGAGCGGTTCCTTGGCACCGCGGGTAGTGATGGCGGGAGTTCCGAGACGGATACCTGAAGTCTGGAAGGGACTGCGGGAGTCGAAAGGCACCATGTTTTTATTAGCTGTGATGTCAGCCTGCACAAGAGCCTTTTCGGCAACCTTACCGGTGAGTTCGGGGAACTTGCTGCGGAGGTCAACAAGGATACAATGGTTGTCAGTGCCTCCGGAAACAATATCATAGCCCATTTCTACGAGAGCGCCGGCAAGAGTAGCTGCGTTTTTCTGTACCTGGAGCTGATATTCACGGAATTCCGGAGCAAGAGCTTCGCCGAAAGCCACAGCCTTGGCTGCGATGACATGTTCAAGCGGACCGCCCTGCACGCCGGGGAACACGGCAGAATCAAGCAACTGAGACATCATCTTGACAACGCCCTTGGGAGTTGTCTTGCCCCAGGGATTTTCGAAGTCCTGACCCATCATGATCACACCTCCACGGGGACCGCGGAGGGTCTTGTGGGTTGTGGTAGTCACGATGTGAGCATATTTAACCGGATTGTCAAGAAGACCTGCGGCAATCAGACCTGCGGGATGGGCCATGTCGACCATGAAAATAGCACCGATCTCGTCGGCAAGGCGACGCATGCGGGCATAGTCCCATTCACGGCTATAAGCACTTGCACCGCCGATGATGAGGCGCGGACGTTCGCGGCGGGCCACTTCTTCCATCTGCTCATAGTCAACGCGTCCGGTCTCACGGTCCACATTGTATTCAAGAGCTTGGAATACAAGGCCGGAGAAGTTGACAGGGCTTCCGTGGCTGAGATGACCGCCGTGGCTCAGATTGAGACCGAGGAACTTGTCGCCGGGGTTGAGGCAAGCCATGAAGACAGCCATGTTGGCCTGAGCACCCGAATGAGGCTGCACATTGGCCCATTCAGCACCGAAGAGTTTTTTAAGACGCTCGATAGCGATGCTCTCGGCCTCGTCAACAACTTCGCAGCCGCCATAATAACGGTGGCCGGGATAGCCCTCGGCATACTTGTTGGTGAGACACGAGCCCATTGCGCGCATCACCTGATCACTTACAAAGTTTTCAGATGCGATGAGTTCGATTCCTTTTTTCTGGCGCTGATGCTCGCGCTCAATGATGTCGAAGATTAATTTGTCTTCTTTCATACCTTGATATAAATATTGGGGGTGAATTTATTTTTTCTTTACACTCCAGCCGAAACGGCCGATTTCAGGACCCTGTTCAAAATAATGGCCGTGGGAATAGTTCAGCAAACCTGCGGCGGCAAGATCGAAAGCTCCGGTTTCAGGGTCGATCAGGCTCTCCTCGGCAAGCACATTGACAACATCGGCGATAAACATATCATGACTGCCGAGTCTGACAATCTCTTTGACGCGACACTCGATTGACAGAGGTGATTCAACGATGTAGGGACAGGCGACCTTTTCGCCCTTGCCCGGAGTAAGACCTGTTTCTTTCCACTTGTCATAGTCACGGCCTGAACGTACGCCAACCCAGTCTGTCGCACGGGCCATTGCCGCCGTGGTCAGATTGATGGTGAATTCCATCTGCTCCTTGATCAGAGGATAGGAATAACGTTCCGGGCGAACTGAGATGTAACACATGGCGGGATTGGTACATATCGTGCCTGTCCATGCGACAGTCAGCATATTGCTGTGGCTCTCGGTCCCGCAGGTCACAATGACAGCAGGAAGCGGATAGACCATCGTACCGGGTTTCCAGGATATCTTCATCTGTCTGTCAGATAATTTTGGCGTCGATGCTCTTAACCACCTGCGAGCAGTAATGGCAGCTGATGGTGACATCCTTACGGTTTACGACATGGAAGCGTGTGCGCATCGGCTCATTGTTGGTGATGCACTTGGGATTGCCACACTTGACAATGCCGACAATCGTATCCGGAAGCGAGACAGGAAATTTTTCAACCACCTCGTAATCGCGGATAATGTTGACCACTGCTGTCGGGGCTATCAGCGCTATGCGGTTAAGCGTCGATTCCGGGAAAAAGACATCGGCGACTTTGATGATGCCCTTTGTTCCAAGTTTTTTGCTGTCGAGATTGCAGCCGATGGTGACGGCACCGGTGAGATTTTCAATACCGAGAATTCTGACAGCCTTGAAGAGAGAGGCCGAGGGGATATGATCGATCACAGTGCCGTTGCGCAATGCAGCTACTGCGAGTTCTTGCTTTGAAACAGTCATTGGTGTTTATTTCGAGTGAAAATTAATTAGATAAACCGGGATTGGAGAGGTCAGGCTTCGATGCCGAGTGCTCGGCAGATTATGGCCTGACGGGCGTAGAGGCCGTTGCGGGCCTGCTCGAAATAATAGGCGTGCGGATTGTCGTCGACATCCTGTGCGATTTCATTGACGCGCGGAAGCGGATGGAGAATGCGCATGTTCGGACGGGCATCCGAGAGCATGGCATTGTTGAGATTGTAGAGGTCTTTCACCCGTTCATATTCCATTATGTCAGCGAAACGTTCACGCTGCACACGTGTCATGTAGATGATGTCACTGCTGTTGATGACTTCCTGTGAGAAATCGCGGTGTTCGGTGTAACGGATGCCGTTCTCGTCACAGAAAATCTTATATTCCTTGGGCATTCCGAGTTCCTCACATGCGACAAAACGGAAAGTCGGATTGAAATAGCGCATAGCCATCAGCAGCGAGTGGACAGTGCGGCCATATTTCAGATCGCCGACGAGTGTGATTGTCAGATTCTCAAGAGTTCCCTGAGTCTTATAGATCGAATAGAGGTCAAGCATTGTCTGCGACGGATGCTGGTTGGCACCGTCACCGGCATTGATGACAGGGACATCAGTCACCTCCGAAGCATATCGGGCCGCGCCTTCGAGATAGTGGCGCATGATGATGATGTCAACATAATTGCTGACCATCTTGATGGTATCTTTCAGGGTCTCCCCTTTTGAAGAACTCGTCGTGTTGGCGTCAGAAAAACCGATCACACGGCCGCCGAGCCGGTTGACAGCAGTTTCAAAACTCAGGCGAGTGCGGGTCGAAGGCTCGAAAAAGAGAGTTGCGACTACGCGTCCCTCAAGCAGACGCCGATTGGGATTTTCCTCGAAGCGACGGGCCGTGTCGAGAAGCGACATTATTTCATCACGGCCTATATCGCTGATTGATACAAGACTTTTGCTATTCATTGCAGTGAAATGTGAGTTCTCTGCAAATTTACAGATTTTTTTCGGTTAATCAGGCAGAAAAATCACATGGATTTTCAGAGTCTGCAAAAAATTTCATCCGCCATCCTCATGGGCTGGACAACAGATCCTGTTCAATGATCCGAGAGCTGACGGCGCATCTCGCGTATAATAGCCATGGACTTGCGGTTGACGATCAGTCCCAGTGCGGCTCCTATCACCCCTCCGGCAAGACAGCCATAGAGCATATACGACCCATAGACCGAAGAAAAAGTGAAACACATGTACAACACCAGGGGGAAAGCGAGTGTCATGCCTACGGCCTTTAAGCGGACACGCGATGTTTCGATCGCACACACAGTCTGAAGGGCCTCACGGGTCGACATCAGCGAAAAGTTGAGCCTCCTGACGCGCCGATAATTGCGAAAATGCATCCCTCCAATAAATATATAAAAACAGATAGCCAGAATGGCAAGGGTCGGCGTAGCAGCGAAATATGGAATCATAATCAGAACGCCCATCAGGCAAAGCATCGTAAGAGCAAAACTGATCGAAGCAAGACGATCGCGAAGAGTGGAGACGCGACCGGCTCTGACGCGCGACATCAGCTCAGCCGTCTCCGGCACACCGCCGTAGCCGGAAGGAAAACTGATGGAATTCCAATTGCTTTTTAAATCGTCAATATTCATATTTCAAATGTTGTAATGGGTTGATTCGACAATTTATCAGGTCATTTCCGACTGTTTTCAGCGAGACGCTGTTTGATTCGGTGAAGGCGGGTTGCAACGTTGTTGCGGGTAAAACCTGTCACCTCTGCGATCTCATCGTAGGACCTCTCGTCAAGCCACATTAATATAATGGCTTTGTCAAGTTTGTCAAGATCCGAAATCAACCGGTACATCTCGCGCAACTGTTCCATTCTGACACCGTCGTCAGCCTCAAGATCGGCTGCGAGGTCAAGCGATGTCATTGAGGCCGCATGAGAGCTGTGGCGGCGGAAAAATGTCACACATGTGTTGATCGCCGTGCGATAAAGCCAGGTGGAAATCGCGGATTCGCCGCGGAACGAGTCGAGTCCGACCCAGATGTTCGCAAGAACTTCCTGATAGAGATCCTGAAAATGGTCACGGTCCGTGGCATACATATAGCATACCTTACAGAGAAGCTGACGGCTGTCATTGACAACCTTCATAAATCTCGATTCTCTTTCGCTCTGCCGCATGGTGACCTTTTCCAATTTGCTTATCGATTGATTTTACGATAGTTTCTATGGGTTTATACGTCATTAGACGCAAATTCAGTCAAAAAGTTACAGTGGTCTGAAATTTTTTCGGTAAATTTGCGTCTAATGAAGAAAAAACTTCACATTCTTATCACAGATTATAAACAATGGACATTCTAACGGTTGAAAACGTCAGTAAGGCATATTCTTCTCATCTGGCTTTGGACAACGTTTCTCTCAGTGTACCCGAAGGACAGGTCTACGGACTTCTCGGTCCTAACGGCGCCGGGAAAACCACACTCATACGCATCATAAATCATATCACGGCCCCTGACAGCGGCCGTGTGCTCCTTGACGGCCATCAACTGACAGAAGCCGACGTATGTCACATCGGCTACCTACCGGAAGAAAGAGGTCTCTATAAAAAGATGAAAGTCGGAGAACAGGCTCTTTTCTTCGCTCGGCTTAAAGGTCTGTCAAAACAGGATGCTGTGGTCAGGCTGCGCGAATGGTTCGAACGTTTCGACATTCTGAGCTGGTGGGACAAAAAGGTTGAGGAGCTGTCAAAAGGCATGGCCCAGAAAGTGCAGTTCATCATCACTGTGCTCCATCGGCCCAAACTGCTGATATTCGACGAACCCTTCTCCGGATTTGACCCGATCAACGCCGAACTTCTCAAAAACGAGATCCTGCGGCTCAAGGATGAAGGCTCAACAGTCATCTTCTCGACCCACAACATGGGATCGGTCGAGGAAATCTGCGACAACATCACACTGATCAACAAAAGCCGCAACATCCTGAGCGGCAATGTTGAGGAAATCCGCCGTCAATATTTCGGCAACCGATACGACCTGCTGTTTGAAGGCGACGGCCGCCGCCTAATGGAGAATCTCATGGCTGTCGGCAGCGAATTCGAGATGTCAGCGGCTGACTCTGCGTCAGGACGTCAAAGCCTGACATTCCACCTCAACGAGGATGCCCGTCTCCACGATGCGATCGCAATCGCCAATGAGACCGTAAGCCTCGCCGGGATCAACGAAAGTCTGGCGTCAATGAACGAGATTTTCATCAAAGCCGTAAAGGAAGACGAAAGCCGTCGGTAAAAACTCAATTTCACACGTGCATTAAGAGGGTGTTTCATAACAAGAGTTAAAATCTGAGTGGTCTATCTTTTAGATAAATTGTTGTAAATG
>NZ_JAIDEN010000117.1 GCF_029054785.1 Duncaniella sp. | reverse complement strand
ACATACTTATCACAGGTGGCGCCGGATTCATCGGCTCACACGTAGTGCGCCTGTTTGTCAACAAATATCCCGACTACAATATCGTCAATCTCGATAAACTGACCTATGCCGGCAACCTTGCCAACCTCAAGGACATCGAAGGCCGTCCGAACTACACCTTCGTGAAAGCCGACATCGCCGACCTTGAAGAAATGCGCCGGATAATCACCGGTCACAAAATCACCGGCATCATCCACCTGGCAGCCGAAAGCCACGTTGACCGCTCGATCAAGGATCCCTTCACCTTCGCCCGCACCAACGTCATGGGCACACTCGCCCTGCTTCAGGCCGCGAAAGAATACTGGGAATCACAGCCGGAAAAATATAAAGGCAAGCTCTTCTACCACATCTCGACCGACGAAGTCTATGGCGCCCTCGAACTGACTCATCCCGAAGGAATCGAATCGCCATTCACCACCACCGCCTCATCAAGCGAACACCATCACGCCTACGGCACGGAATTCTTCCTTGAGACCACCAAATACAATCCCCACTCTCCCTATTCGGCCTCCAAAGCATCAAGCGACCACTTTGTCCGCGCCTATCACGACACCTACGGAATGCCGACGCTTGTCACCAACTGCTCCAACAACTACGGACCCTATCAGTTCCCTGAAAAGCTCATCCCGCTGTTCATCAACAACATCCGTCACCGCAAGCCTCTCCCCGTCTACGGCAAAGGCGAAAATGTCCGCGACTGGCTCTTCGTTGAAGACCACGCCCGCGCCATCGACCTGATCTTCCACAAAGGAAAGATAGCCGACACCTACAACATCGGCGGCTTCAACGAATGGAAAAACATCGACCTGATCAAAGTCATCATCCGCACCGTCGACCGTCTTCTCGGCAATCCCGAAGGCTACTCCGACAGCCTCATCACCTACGTCACCGACCGCCTGGGCCATGACATGCGCTACGCGATCGACTCCCGCAAACTCCAGCGGGAACTCGGCTGGGAACCATCGCTCCAGTTCGAGGAAGGCATCGAAAAAACCGTCCGCTGGTATCTCGACAATCAGCCCTGGATGGACAACATCACCTCCGGAGACTATCAGAGCTACTATGAAGACATGTACTCAAACCGCTAACTGTCCGTTTGGATAAATAATAACAAGGAGATGTCCGCTATTTGCCATACGGACATCTCCTTGTTATTAGAGGTTGTTTACTTGCAGCCTGTTAAAACCCCAGGCCTTTCCATCAGAACCGATAGACCAATGAGATCTCGGCTTTTGTAGGCCCGACATAGTTGAGTCTTTTTGTAGACTGCCATACATAGTAGCCGCACATCGGGACATATTCGCGATAGGAGCCTCCCATGTATCCGATTCCGATACTGAAATCAATATTCCAACGCCTGGCCACAGGAAGCGAATAACCATATTCCAACCCGGCGGCCAGATTTGCACGCTGCCAAATTGCATCACCCGGAACTCCGCCCATATAGCCACGGCCACCTAATTCAAAATCCCAGATCAAGGCCTGTGCATATATACCTACATGATGGCCTGACAGTGGCTGACGCCTGGACAATTTGCCAAACCACCATCTGAAACCGACATCCCCGCCATACAACCGCCAGAAAAAATTCCTATTGCGGTGTGACCACCAGGCATACATCCATTCCCCCTGTACACTGAAACCATGTCCCAGATAAAACTCTGCCCCAAGGTCGGGAGCACCCAAAGCATCAAAAAGCAGATTTGTCCGCAAAGCCCATTTCATTCCTGACCCGGAATCGGCAGACTTAGGTGCCATAGAAACCATTTCCGGTATAATTTCCGAGATAGAATCCTGAATTTCAAAGTCTGTCACAGAGATCCGGCTCCGTGGCTTGACCTGCTGCGGCAGCATGTAAAATGTTATGACCAATTTGGCCTCCCGCAGTGACGGAAAAATATTTTTAAGCATGAACCGGTATGGCTTCCCTCCGTCCAAAGAGCGGATTGCCAGTAACAGACGGTCGCTTTGTTCAGCAGAAAGTCCGGACTGAGCATCCTGCAAATATGAATCCAGCAAGTTCAGAACCGATTTGCGGTCCGGAACAAGACTGTCGGAATCAATCGCAGTCCTAAGAGCATTCCAGTTGCGGACTGCATAACTTATCGACACCAGACTGTCAGGGACATTCAGTTTTCGGTCAAGATAATCAAGAACCGCTTTAGCCCGTTGCCCGGAAAGAGACCTATTGAACCAGTAGCTACCCTCAGGTGAAGCCGCTCCGAATATCTCAATACTGCGCACAAACGGCCCCGGCTTAAGATGCAAGATTGAATCCATCCGGACAACAAATGTGTCAAGCCTCTCCTCATTGCCCATATAAGCAGTCAACAGTTCGGTTTTAGATACCGGAAAAAGCACAGTGACACTATCGGACATAATTTTGCCCGATATGCCGCTGAACGACATTAATGCGCACAATATGACAAATAGTTTCTTCATCTTGATCACAGATTGATCACAGACCTCTCCTGTGTCAGTTAATCTCTCTGATAAATCCTGCAACACCACCCCCTTTCAGATCAGGGACAGTGTTGCAGAACTGATATCCATTACCTGGAACAGGCTTAAAGTAATAAACTTATGGCTGAAGCTCTGTGGTGACAGTAACATAGCTGTCAACCGTCGGATCTCCGAATTCGATCTGAGACATGTCCGGATGACCGTTTATGACCACGTTGTAGACATAATGGTATCCGCCTTGCCATGCAGTGAAATTGGCACCTTGGAGTGTCAGATAGATAAAGCCTTCGCCGGCATAGCCTCCGTTAGGTAAGTTTTCTTCCGGAGTATTGGCATTCGGCCAGACCTTTGTGCCTGTCGACTTATCATACATCGCACATGTCAGCACCAGATATACCTCGTTGGCATAATCTCCGCCATGAATATATGGCAACTCCTGCGGGATGAAGAACTTCGCTGCGTTTCCGTCGGTATCGGCATCAATCGGTTCGGTTGTCAGGGTCAGGATTTCATCCTGCCTCTGTGCCATGTGGAGCACAGTGAATCCTTTTCCTGAAAGGTTGCTCCATGTCCCGATTGATTCTGAGGACGCTGCGTCAGGACTGCCGGCGGTTGAAGCTTTCGGGAACTTGAAATTGCCGTTCTGATTGGCACCGACTATCGTCACATTGTTCACTTTGACATCAAGTTTTGTGTCTTCGGAACTCAACATGACTGTGACCTTTGCAAGAGCATGGCGGAAGTTGAATCTGACCTGAGCATCGCTGCCTGATGTCGGCTGACTTTTATTCGGTGCAACCGCATAGATAAAATCCGCTGTCCCGCTGTTGGTGAACGGGATCTCGTCAAGCGGAGTTATGCCGGGAGGCAGCATATCAGCCGGAGCATAGGCATAGAAATCTATGGCATCACCTGACGGCCAATATTTGACCGGTGAATATTCCCACGAGTTTGTGCCCGTCTTATTGACTTCTATATCCGACATATAGAGAGACCCGTTGGATGTGAGGTAGCCATACACAAAAAACTGGTTGAGATTGCTGGTTGTGATGTCAGTCGAAGATCTTTGCTGAGGCCGCGGACTGGCGGCTGTGAAACGGATTACATTATCATCCACTGTGGCTATCGGATCATCTTTTTCGGACGAACAGGAAGCGAAACAGAATGTCAGGCCAACAGAAGCCAACATGAAAATTTTAGAATGTTTCATACTTCAGAACTTTTCGTTGTGTGTGTATTATAAATAATTTAGTTTCAATTTCAAGCGACGACATGATTGATAATAACCATTTCCCAATCATCAACCGCAACCTCAAAATCGGTTGTCGGATCGTCAGGATCAACCGGTTTGACCTCCGGCAATTCGAGTCCGTTTATTATAATCATAACATTCCTCTTGTCCGGGGAGTTCAGAATCTGGTCAGAAACATCGTAACGGTACGATGCTGTCCGGCCGTCAGAAAGCACAACGATCAGATATAAGTACTGATGTGTCTCCAAGGATGCCGAACATCCAAAAGCGACTGTTTTGCCTGAGATTTCATCCTCTTTCCGACCGGCAAGGAAGGTGTAGGCACCATTCGAATCCGAAAGTATATCAGCGGCAATCAGATCTTCCGGCGCGAGACCGCTCAGAAGACAATAACCACGCTTCATGCCCCGGATATTGGCCACATTGCGGAACACGCATGTATAAGTAGCTGTTCTTGGCGAAGGCCAGCATCTTATGATATGGCTTCCGCATTCTTTGATTTCAGAATTTCCCGGACTGTCATCCGGTTTGGCGGCATGGTAGGAAACCGCACACAATGTCACTGATATTTCATCAGCCACACCACAGAACAACGCATCTGGACAATGGAAGCCTCGATAAAATTCAAGTTCCGGAAAATGCTCAATCACCGACGGCGGCCATTCAGAAAATGCCCTGGCTGTGTAGGCATCGTAGCTGTCAAAATGAGAAACACCATCATAAAATATATATTTCGTATCATTATTGAAAGCAAGCATCCTGTAATTTCCCGCAGGAAGCTCAACAGTTCCCCCGTCGCAACCTTTAAGCTCATAACGCCAGATACGGCCCTCATCTCCGACAGGGAAAAATATCACCGTCATGCCGTCCGGTCGGGCTTCAGGAGCATAAGTCCAGTCGAAAGCGACTGTTACTTTTATCATTGTGGAATCCGGGTAAACAAGTTCTTTCTGATGGCATGCACACAAAAGGGCCAAGGCAAAGCACAACCACATGTGCCTTACCGTCATCCGCACGGCAATGATACCTCTGCCTTTTCTGCTTGGCTCCCTCGTTTCCATTTTTAATTCTTAGAGGTCGTTTAATAACAATAGTTAAAATCTGAGCGAAAGTTTTGGGTGCCTATGACTCTTCATTTCAGTCACATAGCTCGCTATGCTCCTTCAATTCAGAGCCATATTC
>NZ_JAIDEN010000116.1 GCF_029054785.1 Duncaniella sp. | reverse complement strand
GCCCTCCAGACGCGTACTCTAACCAACTGAGCTACACCCCGATTGTTTTTCAAAAGCGATGCAAAGGTAGAGAGTTATTTTGGAACTTCCAAATATTTCGGCTTAAATTAACCTCTGTTAACTTAACTATTGCACTTTGGTGGGTTAGTTGTTAATTATTTTCACATTTTGGGACTTTCTTCCGCCTCCGTGCTCTTCCTGCGAGATTTGCGATTTTCATGCGGTCGGATGAAATATTCGTCATAATATGCAAGCAAAAGTGTGGTCAGGGGGATGGCGATGATAAGCCCGATCATCCCGAACAGCGTTCCCCAGACGGAAAGAGACAGGAAAATGATGGCCGGATTCATGCTCATGGCCTTTCCGATGATTTTTGGCGTCAGGACGAGATCCTGGATGGCCTGAACCACACAATAGACTGCGATCATTTCCCAGAACAGTGTCCAGAAACTGATTTCGCCGCTTACCGAGACCACTATACATATAAGTGTACCCGGAATCAGAGAGATCAGCTGGAGATAGGGCACCATGTTGAGAAGCCCGATGAACATGCCGAGCACGATGGCCATCGGGAGTCCTATTATAAGGAAGCCGATGCTGAACAGGATGCCGACAATGAAGGCCACAAGGGCCTGTCCGCGGAAATAGTGGTTCATGGAGTTTTTCACATCGCGGCCGATCTTGAACACCAGCCGCCGATATTTCGGCATGACCATGCGCCGGAAGCCTGACGAGATTTTCTCATAGTCGAGCATGATGAAGACAACGTAGAGAAACACGATCACCCAGCTGAACAGACTCATCACAAGGGAGATGGACCCTGTTATGACCTGCCAGGAGGCTGAAAAGCCCTCTTCGATCATTTTCATCCACTCCTCGTGTGACAGTTTCCGGGCGATCAGCTCGAAATTGACGTTTTTCCGCAGGAACTCATGAAGTTCTTCCGGCACGAAGGGGATTTTCAGGTCAGTTGCGGCATAAGCCTTGACCAGTGCGGCCATCTGCGTGGACTCCTTGATGATCATCGGAATGAACAGGTAGCAGAGGACTATGAAGAAAAAAGTCATTTCAAAGAGGGTCACGAATGTCGCGATCGTGCGCCCTTTGAGATTGAGCAGCTGACGGTTGAACTGCACGAATGGTTCAAGAAGATAGGCGATAAGACAGCCGACACAGAAAGGCAGCAGAACTCCTTTGAGAATGTTGACCATCCAGATGATGCCGACAAACAATACACAGTTGATCAGAAGTCTGACTGTCCGGTCGAGATCATAACGTTGACGTACGAGCATGGGGATGATTGATGAAACGTGTGTGATATTTAGCCACGAAATTAACGAATAAATTCTGATTTTCCATTATTTTACGTAATTTTGTCTGATTTAACATCCCTCCTTTTGCTGCTGTCTTTTTGCGGAGACATGGCTTCAAAACTGTCAAAACAATCAATATCACTAATTTATAATGGAAAATATGAATCAAAATGTTGTTCAGCCTGTGCGTCAGCTGCTTTCTGACAAGGCATGGGCGAGGTGGACAGCTCTGGCGCTTGTCGCGTCGATGATGCTGTTTGCCTACATGTTTGTCGATGTGATGTCGCCTCTTCAGTCTCTCATCCAGACTCAGCGCGGATGGTCGCCCGACGCTTTCGGCTACTATGCAGGTGCCGAGTATATCCTCAACGTTTTTGGCTTCCTTATCCTTGCCGGTATCATCCTCGACAAGATGGGAGTGCGTTTCACCGGAACTCTCTCGGCTTCTCTTATGGTCATCGGTGCTTTCATCAAGCTCTATGCCATCAGTGATGCTTTCCAGGGAACTCCCTTTGACCAGTGGCTCGGTTCCTGGTGGACTGCCATGCCCGGCAGCGCCAAACTTGCGGCTCTCGGTTTCATGATCTTCGGCTGCGGCTGTGAAATGGCCGGAATCACCGTTTCAAAGACTCTTGCAAAATGGTTTGAAGGCAAGGAAATGGCGCTTGCGATGGGCCTGGAAATGGCCATTGCCCGTGTCGGCGTGTTCTTCATCTTCACCATTTCGCCCCGTCTTGCTGACTGGTCTGTACCTCCTACGGTGGTTGTCCCCGTCGCTTTCTGTTCAGCTCTGCTCTGCATCGGTCTGCTCTGCTTCATCGTGTTCACTTTCATGGATTCTAAACTCGACAAGGAGATGGGCGCTTCGAAAGTTGCTGAAGCTGAATCCGATGAAGAGTTCAAGCTCTCGGACGTAGGTGCTATTTTCGGCAGCAAGCTCTTCTGGATCATTGCCATGCTCTGTGTGCTCTACTACTCTGCAATCTTCCCCTTCCAGCGCTATGCGGCCAACATGCTCCAGTGCAACCTCGGCATCTCCGAGACCCAGGCTTCCGACATTTTCCGCTGGTTCCCGATCGGTGCTGCTGTTCTGACTCCCTTCCTCGGCTACTTCCTTGACCGCAAGGGCAAAGGCGCGAGCATGCTCATCCTCGGTGCCATTCTCATGATTGTGTGTCACCTGACATTTGCCTTCGTCGTGCCGACAACCAAAAGCGAACTTATCACCTATTCGGCAATCGTTGTCCTCGGTGTCTCTTTCTCGCTGGTTCCTGCCGCCCTGTGGCCTTCGGTTCCCAAAATCATGGACAAGCGCTTCCTCGGTAGTGCTTATTCTCTCATTTTCTGGGTTCAGAACATCGGTCTCGCTTTCGTGCCCATCATCATCGGCAAGGTGATCACCTGGTCCAACCCCGGCATCACCGATCCCTTGCAGTACGACTACACTGTCCCCATGTGCTGCTTCGCATCGCTTGGTGTTCTTGCCCTGATTTTCGGCATCATCCTCAAGTCTATGAACGCTATTCACCACTACGGCCTTGAAGATCCCAACATCAAGGAGGATTTTGAAGATGTCCGCATCGACGGTGAGGCATAAGACCTCCGTTTATATATGAGGGACCTGAAAATTTAGGCACCCTCTGACATATCAAAGAAACGACAAGTCCCGCAGATCCGAAAGCCGGTCTGCGGGACTTCATTTGTTCTTGACTGTTTTGCCTGAGAGGTTGTTAAACCCAATTTCTTAGGTCATTAGCGTCCGCCGGCCGACGATTTGTCGACATTGGCGTCGGCATTGACAAGTTTCTCCGCGCCACGTTTCTGACGGCCCCACTGAATGTTGTAGCGGACCTGGATAAATGGCATCGGAGACATGTCCAGACGCACATGGGTGGAGTTCATGTTGTATTTGTTGAGCGATTTCGAACCGCGGTCATACTTGGTGAACGGACAGATCATACCTGCCGTAAATTCCCAGCGCCGCCAGTCATAGCTGAGGGCGAGGATAGAGATTGATTCTCCCCATGAGATTGTCTCGCCCCAGAGTTCTCTCTGCGCCCGCTGATATTGTGCGGTAAGTGTGAAATTCCAGTGTTGGAGCATCGCTGTGACATCTCCGCTCCAGTCGTGGTTATAGAGCCGGTAGCCTTTTCCGCTCATCTGTTCCGCGCGATATTGCAGAGTGCCGCACAGACTCAGCCAATCCGGGACAATCTCGATCTGGGGCGAAAGGAAGAGGCTGATATTTTTAAGTCCCCGGCTGTTTTCGTATGATTTTATCAGTCTGTCACCCTCCCATGCCAAACAGGGGGTGATTGCGTCCGGGCTTGTGAAGGCTCTTACACCGAAGGTTCCCATCACTCGCGGGAAGGTGAAGTTATATCTCAGGGTCAGCATGTAGGATGTCGAGGTCTTGAGATTCGGATTGCCGACAACCCATTGGAAGCCGTCGGTCTGTTGCGGTGCGATGTTTGTCTCTGCAAGAGACGGTGCCGATTGCCATGATGTGAAGTTAAGCCTGAACTGCGAGCTTTGGTTCGGACTGTAAGTCGCAGAGAATGTGGGCCTGAGATTCCAGCTCGAATTTCCCTGTTCTGTTTCCTTGAAATGGAAATCGGTGTACTGTGCGCCAAATCCGGCGGTAAGGGTCACTTTTTTGATTCTCTGATAGTATTCGCCGAAAAAGTAGACCTTGTCCTGACGCTGGTGGAAGATCGCACCGCCGAGATTTTCATAAACCGAACGGTTGCGGTTGGCCGTGTAGGATATTCCGGCAGTCAGACGCGAGTTTTTCCACTTTTTGATGTAGTTGGTCTCAAGCCCGTAAGCCTGGTTGCGGTCACGGATCCTGGTTTTGACATCGGTCAGCGGGCTGAGGGTCGTCTCGTTGCGTTCGTTGTAGTCGCGGCTTGTGCGTCCGTTGTAGAGTGAGCCGTTGAAGTCTACGGCAATCAGCTGGTTATGGCTGAAGTGCTGTTCGAAATAGACCTGACAGCTCGGAGTGAAGCCTTTTTTGGCGTTGTAGTCATGCAGCAGGATTGTCTCCTCGCTGTCGCTCAGCGATAGCCGTCCTTCGTAAAACTCTGCCTGCGGCCATTCCTTATAGCCGTGGACGGCAATCCACAGCACTGTCGTGTCAGGCTTTATATAACTGTAATCCATTTGCAGGCCGCCGAACGAATTGTCCATATAGCCGCGTGTCGGGCTTTCGCTTCGTGTCAGTGTATGCCCGTCGGGATATGTGAATACTTCCTGATATTCACGGTGCATGGAAATTTTGTTTGTCAGTTTGTAATTGGCGCTGAATCCGAACTGCGAACGCCCATTGTTCAACTTTAGCCCGGCAGAGTATTGGCCCCACGCGCAGTTGAGAGCCGGCATTGCCTGTGTCATCAGTGATCCGCCCGTTGAGGGATTGATGACGATGAAGTTGAGCACTGCGTTAGCGTCTTTATATCTCAGGCCGGGATTGTCCATCCATTCCACACGTTTGATTGTTTCGGGGAGCAGATTCTGCACTTGTTCGATTGTGGCCTCTCGTCCGTTGATGCGCACCTGAACGCTCTGGCCTGACGCGGTGACCTGTCCCATGACATCGTTGACCGTAAGTGTCGGGATCATGAGGTTTTTGAGCATCTGCAAGCCGTTTTTCGAATGCTCGATGGCGCTGACCGAGGGGTAGAACACATCCATGTCGGCCTTGCGGATGACTTTTGGTGCCTGGATGACCACTTCCTGCAATTCCTGAGTGGCTATCGTGTCAGTGTGTTGTTCCTCTTGGGCTGACGCAAGCAGTGCTGAAGTTGTGATGAAGATGAATGATAATGTGTGACGTAACATTTTTTGTGCACTTGGTTGTAGTGAATGGATATTTTACCTGTTAGACGACGTCAAATCAGATTGAATTACAAAAGTACAATAAAATTTTACCCCCCCCGAGGTTAATAAGTGTTAAAAGAAATGGCAGCGACGTATGCCGCTGCCTGAGATTTTTGTAAGTCCGGATAGTTCCTGAGATCAGTTTTTTTACTCTCGCATCAACTGCATCTTATTTCATCTTGTGTCCGCGATAATAGGTGTTCCAGTTGTCTTCTGCATAACCTTTGCCTCTGACTTTAAAACTGTTGACAGATGCACCCTTGATTTTTTCGCCACGGTAATAGAC
>NZ_JAIDEN010000115.1 GCF_029054785.1 Duncaniella sp. | reverse complement strand
ATGCTCCTTCAATTCAGATCCATATCCACCTCAAAACTTTCGCTCAGATTTTAACTATTGTTATTAAACAACCTCTAATTATCGTCATGTCAGAAAAAAAAGAAATAATTCGTGTGGAGACTCTGCGGCGTGAATTCATGGTCGGCGGAGAGAAGGTGAAGGCCCTCCGGGGAGTCACCTTCACGATCCACGAAGGTGAGTTCGTCACCATCATGGGTACTTCCGGTTCAGGAAAGTCAACCCTGCTCAATCTCCTCGGCTGCCTCGACACCCCGACTTCGGGAGAATATGTCCTGGACGGAGTTTCCGTACAGTCGATGAGCAAAAACCAGCGGGCCGTGACCCGTAACCGCAAAATCGGATTTGTGTTTCAGAACTATAATCTGTTGCCAAAGACCACGTCGATAGAGAATGTTGAGCTTCCGTTGCTTTACAATTCTTCTGTTTCTGCCAAAGAGCGCCGTGAGAGGGCTATAAAGGCTCTTGAGGCGGTAGGGTTGCACGAAAGACTCTATCATAAGAGCAACCAGATGTCCGGCGGTCAGCAGCAGCGTGTTGCTATTGCCCGCGCACTGGTCAATGATCCGGTGATCATTCTTGCCGATGAGGCTACCGGAAATCTCGATACACGCACCTCATTCAGTATCCTGACTCTTTTTCAGGAACTCCACTCCCGCGGACGCACCATAATATTTGTAACCCACAATCCGGAACTGGCGGAATATTCCTCGCGCAACATTGTGCTTCGTGACGGCAAAGTGGTTGCCGACACCTGCAATCCATTTCCGAAATCCGCACGTGAGGCTTATGAGTCACTTCCTAAAGACAACGATTGACAATGAATCTAAGCAATCTCCTGAAAATAGCTCTCAAAGCTCTGAACAACAATAAACTCAGGTGCTTTCTGACCATGCTCGGCATCATCATCGGTGTTGCCTCGGTGATCACCATGCTTGCGATCGGCCAAGGTTCCAAAAACAGTATCAAGGCACAGATCTCGGAAATGGGGTCGAACATGATAATGATCCATCCTGGAAACATGCAGCGCGGCGGTGTGCGCCAGAGTGCAGATGATATGCAGACTCTGGAGGTCTCGGACTATGAAGCGCTCCAGTCTCTTCCCGGAATAGCTGCGATTTCGCCGTCGGTCAATTCCGGTGGCCAGTTTGTCAACGGAAACAACAACTATCCCTCGACAATGTACGGCATCACTCCTGACTATCTTGAAATCCGTAAACTCAAAGTCAAGGACGGAACAATGTTTACCGAACAGGATATAAAGCAGGCGGCGAAGGTCTGCATCCTCGGCAAGACTGTTGTCGACAATCTCTTCCCAGGCGGAGAGGATCCGGTCGGTAGGGTGGTGCGTTTCGGAAAGATCCCCATGACAGTCATCGGAGTGTTGGAGTCAAAAGGTACTAACTCGATGGGGCAGGACCAGGATGACGTTGTCCTCGCTCCTTACACTACCGTGATGAAACGAGTCCTCGCCATTGACTACATTCAGGGAATTTTCGCCAGCGCGGTCAATGAGGACGAGACAGAGGAAACCATTGAGTCCGTTACGGAAATGCTTCGCTCGCGCCATAAACTTAAAGAGGATGCCGACGATGATTTTCAGATCCGTTCGCAGCAGGAACTGAGCGAGATGATGAACTCTACGAGTGACATGATGACGGTGCTTCTTGCCTGCATCGCCGGAATCTCGCTTCTTGTCGGCGGTATCGGCATCATGAACATCATGTATGTTTCCGTGACCGAACGCACACGTGAGATCGGTCTGCGAATGTCGATCGGCGCGCGCGGCATCGACATCCTCTCCCAGTTTCTCATCGAAGCCGTGATCATCAGTGTCACGGGCGGTGTGATCGGGATTCTGGTAGGAGTGCTCGCTTCATGGCTTGTGACGGTTATCGCTCATTGGCCCGTCTATATACAGATGTATTCCGTCGGACTTTCCTTTGCGGTTTGCACCGTGACCGGAGTCTTCTTCGGCTGGTATCCTGCCAAGAAAGCTTCAAATCTTGACCCGATCGAAGCTATCCGATATGAATGATCATTAAAATTGCTCATACTTTCAATACACACACACAGATATAATAGAAGATTAGTTTATAAGCAGAAAAGATGTTAAGTGTTTAACAATGCGTCCGCTAAGATGTGAATCTTGGCGGGCGTTTTTTATAGGAATGCTGTTTGAAAAATTATTATCTTTGCAGTCTCATCGGATATTTAGAGGTTGTAAACAATCTCTTATCCTCGGATTATAATTACAGGACTTGCAATGAAAATATACAATATCTTTTTTTCGCCGACGGGCACATCCGCTAAAGTAGCCGCATCGGTAGCTTCTGGAATCGAAGAACTCATGGCCGCTGGGATCTGCGGATGTGACGTGACACGAAGATCCGCAGATCTTTGTCTCAGACCTCTGAAATCAGATATCGCGCTTATTGCCGCTCCCGTTTATGGCGGAAAGATGGCCCCTCTGGCAAAAGAGAGAATGAAAGGCATTGTCGCTGACTCCACGCCCTGTGTGCTGATTGCAGTCTATGGCAACCGGGCATTTGAAAATGCGGTCAAAGACATGGCTGAATTTGCTGAAAGTCTCGGCTTTGTGCCGGTTGCAGCCGCGGCCTTTGTCGGCGAGCATTCCTATTCGAGATCCGGAACTCCGATAGCCGAAGGCCGTCCCGACAAGGCGGATCTGGCAGACGCTGTCTCGTTCGGTCAGGCGATAGGAGAGCGGCTGAAAGAGGGGGCGATGTCTCCTGCCGATGTGGTCGGACTTCTTGATGAGCCGTCGCCTGAACAGTCGCTGGTCAGTTTCAGAACTTTCGTGATGGGATATATGGAGAGCCAGAAGGCCAATCCGGTACGCCTTTTGCCGGAGATTGACGTTGAACTGTGTTGCGAATGTGGAAAGTGTGTTGAGGTCTGCCCGACGGAGGCCATCGGCAGCGACTGCCATTCGATAGTTCCGGAGAAGTGTATAAAGTGCAGCGCCTGCGTCAAGATCTGCCCTGTCGGTGCGCGCAGCCTCAACTCGCCGTTCGCACCCGTGCTGTCCGAAAACTTTTCCCTTCGGAAATCACCGCGCTGGATTGTCGGCTGAGAGCTGGGAGGGTGTTTTCAATGCACCCTCTAAACCGCAGCCGGAATTTTGGTTTCACGTTTGCGGTTGTAGAGATAGTAGCCGATAATACATCCGCTTGTCAGAATTTCCGAAACGAAGAGCGAAAGCCATATACCGCTGACACCAAAGAGTTTTGGGACTGTCAGGAATGACGGCACAAGGAATATCAGTCCGCGAAGCAGGGCGAAGACTACTGACGGGACGGCTTTCTCGACGCTCTGAAAGTAGCCGATAGCCGTGAGATTGAAGATGTAGAATATAAAGGCTGCGGAGAAGATGGGGAATCCTCCGATGGCTATGACTGCGGCAGGACTTTCCGGTGAAAGAAAGAGCCCGACCATTGAGGTTGGGAAGATCACAAATGCCGCCGTGATCGAGAGACCGCAGAGTATGGCGGAGGATATGGCGAGCCGCTCGGCTGAAACTACGCGCTCCTTTGCTTTCAGCCCGTAGTTGTAGCTGATGATCGGCTGGGCCGACTGGGCTATCGCATTGCCGATCATGAACACAAATGGACAGTAGTAGCAGGCGACGCTGAACGCGCCGACACCGTCGTCGCCGATATAGCGCATGAACATGAGATTGCCCATCAGCATCAGCAGCCCCATTGTCGCCTCGCCGAGGAGTGCTGAAATGCCGATTTTGCATTGATAGCCGATGTTGCGGACGGTGAGTCTCAGGCTTTTCGCGCTGAGTTTGATCCGTATGATTCTGAGCGTAGAGGCAAAGAAGCCAAGATAGATCATCACCATAAAGCCCCCAGCCATGCAGCTGAGGAAAGTGGCCAAGGCGGCGCCTCTGATTCCCATGCCGAGCGGAAAGATAAAAAGGTAGTCAAGGATGACATTGAGCAGTCCTGGCAACACGTTGCACCACATGGCATATTTCGGAGAGCCGTCAAGCCGCACGACGAAGAGTCCGATAGCAGCCCAGATCTGAAACATGCAGGTGGCAAAAATCCAGGGCATATAGTCGAGCACACTTGATATCAGTGACTCCGAACTGCCTAAAATCAGTGCTGTCCGGCGCGGAGATGCGAGTGTCAGGATCAGAAACAGGCTGACGGCGATTGTTGCGACAAGAAGAGCCTGTGTGATATTCAGCCGCGCGGCCTTGACATTTCCGTCGGCAAGATGGATTGAGGAGACAACCGAGGCACCGACTCCGAGCATCAGTCCGATGCCCATCATCAGCATTGTTGGCGCTATGCAGATGTTGACGGCGGCAAGAGCTTCACTCCCAAGTCCGCGGCCGATGAAGATTCCGTCAGTGGCTGTTACCGCACACAGTGCGAGCATTCCCAGCAGGGTCGGTACAAGATAGATTCTGAACAGGCTGGGGATCGAAACTTTCCCCAGATCAATAGCGTCACGTTTCATAAGAGAAATTATCAAAAGGGGTTTGACATAAAAATAGCTGTATAAGAATCTTGGTTTTACCCGATCATCTTATCCAGCATCATACATTTATGCCCTCCGATGAGGATTAACTCACTTCTGTTTGTTGAGCCAAAGGTTACAAAACGCAATCTTATAATCAGCGGTGCAAAGGTAGTCATAAATTCCGAAGCAGCCAAAATTTATTCGATTCCGGTCGTTTTGCGCTTCTTTGAGACCGCTTGCCGGAGCAGATGTCTGTAAGTCCGTGAAATAGGAATTTCTCCGGTCGGTTGCAGGGTCAAAGTGCTGTTTGTGATGCTTTTGATGTGGTTTATGTTTACAATATATGATTTGTGGATACGGATGAATGTTTCGTCCGGCAAATCGGACAGGATTTCTTTCAAAGTGCTTCGTGCCACGATACGGTCATTAGGGGTGAAAATGCGGATATAGTTTTCGATGCTTTCGATATAGATGATGTCGCTGATATCGATTCGATGTATTTGTCTGTCAGCGCGGACAAAAATCTGATTCGCCGGCGTTGCCCCGTGTTTGAAACTCAGATATTCACGGGCCTTGTCGGTCGCTTTGACGAATCGTGGATATGAAACCGGTTTTAACAGATAGTCGGTCACGTCAAGTTCGTAGCCGGAGATTGCATATTGTTCATAGGCTGTTACAATAATTACGGCTGACCGGACTGTCCGGTTGGCAAGGAACTCCATTCCGGACATAATGGGCATACGTATGTCCATGAACACAATGTCAGGAGCCGCGTTTCTGTCGAGATATGCCGAGAATGAGACTGCATCCTGAAACTCGGCCACACAACTGAGGCCGTGCGTCCGGTTTATGTAGCTCCTTAATCCATAACGGGCTGTTGGCTCGTCGTCAACGATTACGCATGTCAGAGTTGGAATGTCGGTCATAGCAATAAGTGAAGGTGTGCTGAATAGATTCCGGAATCCTGCATGAGTGTCAGTGAGTATTTGTCTTCATACAGTAGTTCCAGCCTTTTTCGCAAGCTGGACAATCCGATTCCGGAATTATGGTTGTCGGGATTATTGGCGGTCTCCAAAGGGACGGTGTTTTCGACCTGAAAATCGATGGTATCCGGAGTGCGTGTGAGAAGGACTGATATTTGTCTTGTGGATCCGCCTCCGGAATGTTTGACGGCGTTCTCGACAAGAGGCAGAAGCAGATGCGGATGGATCCTTGACGACGGATAGCTTTCATCCAGACTGACTGACAGGTTCAGCGAATCGCCATAGCGGATCCGGCAGAGCTCGATGAAGCTTGTCAGTGCAGAGATTTCTCTGGCTATCGGGACCGGGCTGTCGTCATCATAAAGTTGGGCCCGCAGGAGGTTTGCAAGATGCTCTACGGTGTCGCGGGCAACGGTGTTTGTCTCTTCGATGCTGAAATAGATGGTGTTGAGCATGTTGAAAAGAAAGTGAGGGTGATATTGGGATCTTAGAAGCCGCAGTTCGGTTTCGATCCTTGCATTGCGGGCTTCTTTCTCCTTCAGCCTGGATGCGGAAAACAGGCTGTCAATATAGTTCGTTTTCATAGTGGTGTATAACCACAGTGACATCAGGCCTGTGATCACAATGGGTATGACAAGCAGTGTTGTCTTCTCATATAGGTCTGACTCGTGGGAGATGCTCATGATGATTACCGCCAGTAAAGTCGGGAACAGCAGTACGGTGCCGTATTCCAGCATGAAGTTCAGATGCTTTCCGGTGCTGAACCTTACCCATTTTCCGGCAAGATGGAAGCAGAGATAGCTCCCGCACATGATGCCTGCCAGCTCGGTTGCGATGAATCCGGCTGAATGAACCATAAAGTAGTTTTCTCCCGGCGGCAAATCGTTGACAAGCCTGATGACAAGAAACAGGATGGCTGCGAATATCAGAGGGGTGAATTTCATATCACTGATGGGTCTTGCGATTGTTGAAGTTTACAAATTAACTCGATTCATTTCATCTATCAAAGTGTTTCCGGCTTCTTTTTTTAACGAACGGCTATTTCCTTTGAAACGGAACGAAAGGGAGATTCCGATTTTTCGCATGTTCTCGAATTCGCGTTCTGAGAGAGTCGCTTTTCGGCCGGAAAGAAGTATTGTCGATGTCGGGTGGTTGGTGTTGAATATGTCGCGCATATAGACTGAGAGGCTGATCTTGTTGCTGAGGAATGATTTTTTCAGTCCGATGTGGGTTGTCCAGATCGGTGAGACCACAGCCTGACCGTAGGCCATACGTCCTTTGTATTCAGCACTTATTTCAGCCGTGATATCCCAGGGTAGTGTCAGGCGGTTTTTCAGCGTTCCCATAGGGGTGAACAGCACATTCGGTCTGATTTCGGTCTCAGCCGGAAAATGATAATTGGAATACAGCATTGTAGCTGTCGCTGACAGATTCCAGCAAGGTCCGATCCTGAGATTGTTTGCTGAAAGAGTCAGGATCAATTGCAGATGACGGGGCAGGTTTTCAGGTGACACGTAGACTATCCCATCGCCAAGTTCACGATAGCATTTCATGATTTCGTTTTCGGAATAATTTTCGGTTATACTTGCCCTCATCCACGAACCGTTGGTCCATACGGCGCTGACTGAATTGGAGATTGACTCTCTGAGCCGGATATTGCCTCCAACGTGTGTGATGTCATCAAAAAGGTGGATGAAAGGATCAAGATCAGCAAAGCGCGGACGTGTCACTCTGGTTGAATATGAAAGCATCCATGTGCCGGCTGACAAGGTGCTTGCCATCAGTGAGACGGATGGGTATATGCGGAATCCGTGGCGTGAGATGTCATGGCTGTCGGCACTTTCGTTGCCTGAAAAGTCGGAATTCAGGTTGCTTTCTTCGGCTCTGAGACCTGCGGTTGCGGTCAGAAAGCCGTATCTGGCCTTTGCCTCTGCATAGAGCGCGTTGACGTTTTCGGAATAGCCGAATGAGGAGCCGAGAGATGCCGAATGGTCCTTAGAAGAAGCCTGTTCTGACTGATCAGAATAGATGCCGAGATTACTCATCCGGATATATGACGTGCGCAGTCCGGCTGTGATCTCCCAATTGGAAGAAAGCGTTTTTTGCCAGTCGAAATTTCCGACAAGTCCGAATGTATTGCCTGACATATCACCTTTGATGGATGTCGACGCATTGTCTTCCATCAGTTGATTCTCTGTGTTGTCGTGATTGAAAAAATCGAAAGACAATGTCCAGCCGTTCTTGGAACCTGAAGCCTGTTTCTTGAGATATGCCCCGCCATAGACGTTGTGGGTTATGAAACGGGCTGAGTTGTTGGTTATGATAGGGTTGCCGTCAATAGGAGTGATCGTTGTCATGCTTGCGGGTTCTTTTCTGTTGGAGTGATTGTAGTTCAACGATGCACCCAGGCTTAAATTGGAGTTGGTTTTGTAGTCATAGGATAAGGCGATGTTGTTCATGAGATCAGTTCTTTCACGCCGATATGTCTGGAGGAGATTTTCGGAATATCCGGGATAAGGTCTTTCGGTGATCAGGTCAGTCGGGTTCAGTGCGGAGAGCGAGGAGCAGATCAGAGTCAGGACATGTCCTTTGCAGGAATACTCTGTGTGTATGGCGCCGTATATCCGGCGTGTTTTCCAGATTTGGGCGTTGGAATTTAGACCGATAGAGAATCCGTCGGTATTCTTACGTCGCCGTTGAATGTTTATTGTAGTGACGGGGCCCGATGCTTCTCGTCGGGCGCTTGGAGCCGTGATGATGTCAATTTTGTCAATATCAGAAGATGGAGTGGCGCGCAAAAAGGCGGTCAGAGCCTCACCGGTGAGGATTGATTTGCGTCCGTCGATGTTGACTGTTATGCCGCGTTCGCCGTTCACTGATATTTTGCCATCTGATTCGACGGATACACCGGGAATTGACTCTAAGGCATCATAGACTGTGTTTCCGGAGATGATTGCTGATGGGATATAGGATATGCGGTCGGCTTTTACGATCGAGGTCGGACGTGTTGCGGTGACTGTGATTTCTTTCAGATCTGTAAAAAAAGCGGAATCAGTTTGAAGTTGATTCTGATAGACAGTTTGCCCGGTGGTGATCGCAGTGTCGGCACTGCATGGAGAGATCGCTTGACATTGCAAAAGCAAAGAGATGAAAAGACTCTGGAACATTCTTTTTTTCTGCAAATATATTTTGAGAAAAGCAGATCGACGGAATCATAGTGACAAAAGACCGGAATATTGTGACAGGATGCAGGTTCAATTAATGGTTAAAATTATTGGTATCCGTCCAAATCTCTAAAAAAGAGAACTTCAACTTTTCTAACTGTCAGATTACCACCATTAAGCAAAGTTACAACCATCATAATTACTGATAAAAAAGCCTATTCAAAAAGAATTATTGGCATTTTTTACAATTTTTTTTGGCCATAGACATCTTATTTACAGAAAAACAACTAACTTTGCCTACTGAATAAGGCTCTCTTTTTTAGAGATTTGGACGGATACCAATAATTTTAACCATTAATTGAACCT
>NZ_JAIDEN010000114.1 GCF_029054785.1 Duncaniella sp. | reverse complement strand
GGATTATTATTAATTTTGCATCATAAGTAACCAACGCACCAACAAGCCTCACAGACATGGCCTCATTTTCATCCTTATTAAATCCCGGCTTCTCAGCCCGCAGAATCATTGTAAAGACCACCCGCAGATTCTACACCTTCTGCAACATGCTGATCGTGCTGAACGCACTGGCATTCGGTCTGCTCACAGACGCTTCGGTCGCCGAGCGCATCGGTCCGGAACTCGAATCCTTCTGTGACATGAGCATCCTGATCTTCATCGTGGAACTTATGATCAGGCTGTCAATAGAAAAAAAGAGCTTCTTCACAGGGCGCAACCGCTACTGGAACTGGTTTGACACAATCATCGTCGTGCTTTCATCGGCAGCCCAGCTGGGAACATTCTCCTCATTCCGCGTATTCAGGATTTTCAGAGTCTTCCGTCAGCTCAACATCCTGCGCGTGGTCCGTTCCGCCGACAAGCTGAAACTCATCGTCGAAGCCATTTTCAATGCAATTCCAGGCATGTTATGGACCACGATCCTCTTCGTCATCATAATGTACACCTACGCACTTCTCGGCTCCACCTTCTTCGGCGCTGATTTTCCCGACTGGTTCGGCAACGTATGGCGCTCGATGTACTCCCTTTTCCAGATCATGACCCTCGAAAGCTGGTCAATGGGCATCGCGCGTCCGGTCATGGACGTGTTCCCTGCTGCCTGGGTCTACTTTGTGACCTACGTTCTGATCGCCTCCTATGTCATCCTCAACATTGTAGTGGCCCTCGTCGTAAGCTCACTCCAGGAAGTCACAGCAAAAAATGAAGCGAAAAAGTCACAGAAGCTCTCCAAAGACGCCCTGCGCGATGAGATCGACAAGCTCCGGAATCAGATCGAAGTTGTCAACGAAATGCTCAAAAATATGAAATAAGAGGGTGTTGAAAACAACCTCTAAGAATTTGCGTCCGGTCTCCCCCCCCAAGGAAACCGGACGCATTGTTGAGTTGTGGATCATACCCGCCCTATTCACTTTTCAACCGTAGTGCAGACAAATTGATAACAGCCCATCCGCCGAAAATCTGGAGCAGCATTCCGGGAATGCCGATCCTGAAATCCTGACAGGCAAGAATAAAGTCGCCTTTCAGCGCCCATTCGCCCAAAGTCCCCACACACTGATAGGCCAGCACAACAAGCGCCAACAACGGCAATGAGACCCTCCGGCTTCGCGAGGCGGCATATCCGGCAAAACCGGCAAGGAGACACGATTTGAGCATAATGGCAGGCAAAGCCGCTACCGGAGGCATTCCGAACAGCAGCGAATTGACCACCGGCGACGCCAAGGCGGTCAGCAACCCGACACGCCATCCATAAGCCCAGGCCCCGACAAGCGTGAAAAAATAAATCGGAAGCCAGGTGACTCCTCCCTGAGACACCAGATGGAACAACTGCGGGAGGGCAATATTACCCGCGACAAGCAACAAGGCAGTCACATAAGTCCTGAGACTGCCAAAAGACAAAGAATGCAATTTTACAGATCTTTCCATAAGAGTTCAAGCTTCTATTTTTGTTCATTTAGAGGGTGTTCAAAAACAACCTCTTATAAATTCTTCAATCAGCGGCAGACATTCATCCGCACTCCGGCAGTCGGCACAAAGGCTCTCGACCGGACAGATGCCCGTCCCGGCGCGGTTGATGATATTCGGGACAGCCGTCCCGTAGCTGACCGCAACCGCCGAGCGTTCAAGCAGTTCCAGAGCAGGGAGGCTGATGACTCCGGCATAGACCTCAGCCACACCTCCAAGCACCATAAGGGCGGCTGCCCCCTTCCCTACCACCTTATCGGCCACAAAAGCGCCGCGAAGCACCTGCGGCTCGTCGGCAAGCAGTCTGAAAAGGTCTCTCACACCTCTCTCATGCTCTACGGTCACAAGGCCTGAGGGCTGACAGATCAGACATGAACAGGCCTCATGCCTGAGTCTGCCGATCAGTTCCTGTTTCAGTTCATCCGCGATCCCGTTCATGTCTCATTCCTTTTAAGAGGTCGTACATTTGTACGGTTAAATGTACAACCTCTAAGACTCTCGACAAAGCCGTCAATGCGATGGAGTTCGGCAGGAATGTCGATCGACTGCGGACAGTGCGGGGCACACTGACCACACCCGATGCAGTGGCTCGCCTGACGCAGTTTCGGGACCGAACGGTCATAGCCGACAAGGAATGCACGGCGCGCACGGCGATACTCCTCCCCTTCACACGATTCGGGGACATTGCCTTCGTTGACACATTTATTATAATGCAGCAATATTGCCGGAATGTCGAGTCCGTAAGGACAAGGCATACAGTATTTGCAGTCATTGCAGGGAATGGTCGGATACTGCATCATGAGATCAGCCGTCTCAAAGAGAAAACGGTTTTCCTCTTCGGTCAGGGGCTTCAGCGGACAGAACGAACGCAGGTTGTCCTCCAGATGCTCCATGTAGGTCATGCCGCTCAACACCGTAAGCACTCCCGGCCACGAACCTGCGAAGCGGAAAGCCCATGAGGCCACACTGCGTTCAGGTTCGGCCTGTTTCAGACGGCTGACCACATGGTCGTGGAGTTTCGACAGACGGCCTCCGAGCAACGGTTCCATGATGATAGCCGGAATCCCGCGCTTCTCCAGCTCGCCGTAAAGATATTCGGCATCGGTGTTGCGCGGATTGATCTCTTTGGCATGCCGCCAGTCAAGATAGTTGAGCTGGATCTGCACGAAATCCCACTTATACTCGTCGTGGCGCGACAGAAGATAGTCAAACACCTTTATATCGCCGTGATATGAGAATCCGAGATTCCTTATGCGCCCGGCCTCCCTCTCTTTGAGCAGAAAATCGAGGACTCCATTGTCCATATAGCGATGGTTGAACTCCCGCATGCCGTCGGAACCCATGCCGATAGCGTGGAGAAGCATATAGTCAATGTAGTCCGTCTGCAACTCTTTCAAAGAGGTATGATACATGGCGAGCGAGGCCTCGCGGCTCCATGTCGAAGGGGCGAAATTCGAGAGTTTGGTCGCAATGAAATACGAGTCGCGCGGATGGCGTTTGAGAGCAATCCCTGTGGCACGTTCCGACTTTCCCTTGCAGTAGGCGGGCGAGGTATCGAAATAGTTCACCCCGTGCTCGATGGCGGTATCGACCAGACGATTGACCATCTCCTGATCAATCTCCTCCTCACCGTCGCGGGCAACGCCTTCGCTGACCGTCGGCCATCGCATGCAGCCGTAGCCGAGCAGCGACACCTTTTCGCCGGTCTTCGGATTGGTGCGATAAGTCATTTTGTCGGTGGGTATATCACCCTGAGCCGTGACGCTCTCGCCGCTGACCGGATTGCGCTTCAGATCGCAGCCCGGCAAGGCCGCAGCCGACAAGGCCACGGTGCCGCCTCCGAGACGCTTGAGGAAATTGCGGCGGCTTATATCTTTATTATTGTCACTCATATTTAAGGGGGATAACTATCTGTGTTTTTTTGTGTGTGGGACAATAGATTGTTTATCTGCATGTCGAATTCTCAGATGACACGGTGGTTCTCATGGCCTTCGACATAGATCGCGCTGAACGGGCGCGAAGGACAGAGATTCTCACACGCCCCGCAGCCGATGCAACGTTCGGCGTTGACCGCAGGAATCTTTGGCGAATCATCCTTACCGTTGACCGAAGGAACCATCACAATGGCTCCTACGGGACAGTGGCGCGCACAGTTGCCACACTCGACTCCATCAGTCAGCGGGACGCAGTTGTCCTTTATCCAGACCGCATGACCGATCTGAATCGAAGACTTCTCAGCGGTCGAGATCGGCCGGATGGCCCCCGCCGGACAGACTTCGGAACATTTCACGCATTCCGGACGGCAATAGCCCCGCTCATACGACGACTCCGGCTGCATGAAGGTCAGCAGGCCTGACGACGGGCGCAAAACGCCGTTCGGACAGACCGTCACACATAGCTGACAGGCAGTGCAGTGAGACGACATATTGCGCAGACCGATGGCACCGGGAGGCACGATCGGCGTCGAGCGCTGCGGAATTTTTTTGTCAGCGATCACAGCCAGACCTCCGTCAACGGTCTTTTCCTGAGCCTTCACGGCAGCCGCAGCTGTCACAGCCGCCGCACTGACCATAAACTGTCGGCGCGACCTGTCAGCCCCGCCGGACTCAGCCTCTCGGCTATCAGTCCCTGAGCGGCGATACCCATAGCTGATAGCGCCACGGTGACATTTGTCGAGACAATCCATGCAGCTGACACAGCGGCTATAATCAATCTGATGGTTTCGACTGTCAATGCAGGCACTCTTGCAATTGCGCGCGCAGAGTCCGCAGCCATTACATTTCGACGTATCGATCACCGGCCTGAACAAAGAATACTTCGACAGAAAACCGAGCACCGTCCCGACCGGACAGACCGTGTTGCAGTAAGTGCGACCATTGCGCCATGCAAGCACCCCGATCAGAACAAGAGTCACAGCGGCCACAGCCAGAGTCCCGGAACTTTTCAGCCATATATCGACCGAATAAAAAGCATAACTGTCAGCTCTCTCTGCCCATGAAGCAAGGAGATTATTGCCCCACAGCCACAAGGGAGAAAGCAGGCTCTGGACAATGCGCCCATAGGAGCTGTATGGCGCCAGCAGAGCCACAAGCGATCCGATTCCGGCAGCGATGGCAAGCGCCATCAAAACAAGAAACGTCACACGAATAGTCGTCTTGGCCGGTGAATAGGAATAACGGTTCTTGCGGGCCATTTTTCCAAAGCAGGCAAAAACATCCTGCATCACCCCAAGCGGACAGATGACCGAACAATACACACGGCCAAAGAGCAGCGTCAGCGCCACAAGCCCCGTTATCACCCCGACATTCAGTGCAAGCAGCGCAGGCAGGAACTGCACCTTGGCCATCCATCCGAACCAGGCGTGGATGGTCCCGCTGAAATCGAGAAACAAAAGTGTTATGAACGTCAGGAAGATGACGGCAAATATCTGTCGGATCTTTTTCAACATTGCATCTGTTTTTTCAATTGGTCAATCTGCGTAAGTGTTTACAGCGGGCTTCCGCCCACTTTTTCATCGCTACAAAATTAACAGCTGATTTTGACAAATATACAAAACTTTTTACGGATAATCCTACCAATATTACAGATTTTCACATTTCCCCACACAAATCCGCAAAATCCACGATAAATTTCCGCTTCCATCCACAACTATGATCACAAGATCATATATTCCGGCAGTCTCTTGGAATTTAGAGGATATTTCATACCAAGAATGAGGCAAATCTCATGGAGGCACTGCTAATTGTCGGCAATGGATCGAAGATCCTATGTTTCAGAAACCCCAGGGTGAGCGAGTGCCGAAGCGCCAGCGTAGGCCGAGCGGAGCCTGGGGAGGTGGAGAGATGCCACTGATCCTGCCTCGAAGAGGCTGGCTAAATACTGAAGCCCGGAAAAAAACGAGAGGTGTATATGCTCTCCTGATCCTTAACCAGCCTCTCCGAGGCAGGCATAGCATGACACATCCACTACCCCAGGCACCGCTCGGCCCGACGGGCGCTCGCTCAGCCTGGGGTTTCTGAAATCTACCATCTCCGATGGTTCAGGCCACACGCGTCCCGGCGCTCCCCACACGATGCGGACGCCCAGGAGTGAGCGAAATTGACAGCAATGGATCGAACTCCTATATTTCAGGAAACTCAGGCTTTTCAAGCCTCTGCACCGCTCACGGCCTACGCCGAATGGCTTCTTCGGCATCAGCTCTCACTGAGGTTTATGGTACTGTGATTTTTGCAAAAAATTTGCATTGCTCCGCATTATCGCAGTAAATCGGCTGTTGCGGTGTGTATCTTTGCAGAAAAAAAGAATTACATCAGCGAAAACACACCCGCCAAACACATCCGCCGATATGAAATCCACACGCTCCAATCACCCCCACAAACAGGCCTCGGCCATCTCCTACCCTGTCTCCGAAAAGTTCCTGCGCTATGTCATGGAGCGCATCTCTTCAGCCTCTTCTGTCGCCAATCTCGGCTGTTTCCTGACCGGACAGCTTGAAAGAGCCATTCTTATCTACATCAAACAGCGCAGAGTCCCGTCAACGAAAGAAGACTCTCAGTTGCTGCTTGCCTTCTGCCTGCTCAGACCTGAGATCGACAAGGCCATAAGCCGCTCAGAGGCTGCGAGAGCCCGTGCGGCAAAAAGACGTGAACTCAAAAAAGAATCCTCAACACAGCCTCAGGAAGCACCCGAAGTTCAGCCCGCCGAGACCTGCGAGGCCCCAAAGGAGGCTGAGTCTGACAGCCCTGCAAAAGAACAGCAGACTGATCCATCAGGAATAATGAATCAGTCTGCCGTAAACGAAAATCATGAACATGAGGCGGCGACCGCAGCTATTACCGAAAGCCGTCGGAAACGCCGCTCGCGCAGACGCAGACACAAGCGCCGGTCATAAAAAACGACCTCTTATCTGACCTGCGGCATATTTGATGTGAAAAATCCGGCGATCCGGTCCATCGGGATCTTTTCGAGATTGTCGTAAAGGTCACAGTGACTTGCGCCGTCGACAATCAGCAGCTCCTTATTGTCTCCTTTGAGAAGCCTGAACGCATCCTCGCCGAAGTAGCGCGAGTGAGCCTCGGATCCATGAACAATCATCACGGCACTTTCCAGCTCTCCCGCATATTCAAAAAACCTGAAATTCATGAACGGCAGACAAGATGTCGCATTCCAGCCGTCAGTCGAATTGCCTGAACGCGGATGGAAACCGCGCGGGGTCTTATAATATGCGTGATAGTCCTTTACAAACTGAGGCGCATCTTCGGGAAGAGGATCGACTACCCCACCTGCGCGTTCGTAACGCCCGTTGCGGTAATCTTCGGTGCGTCTTGCAGCAAGCGCACGGCGGTTCGCATTGCGTTTTTCAGCGGAATCATCACCGTCGTAATAACCATTGGCTGTAACACGGGTCATATCATACATGGTGGAAGCGACAGTGGCCTTGATACGCGGATCGTTTACAGCTGCCTGGATGGCGATTCCGCCCCAGCCGCAGATGCCTAAAATGCCGATTCTGTCAGGATTCACATCAGGCTGTACGGACAGAAAATCGACCGCAGCTGAAAAATCCTCCGTATTGATGTCAGGCGAGGCCACCCGACGGGGCTGCCCGCCGCTTTCACCTGTAAACGACGGATCAAAGGCGACAGTCAGGAAACCGCGCTCGGCAAGCTGCTGGGCGTAAAGCCCACTCGACTGTTCTTTGACAGCGCCAAAGGGGCCGCTGACCGCAATAGCCGACAGAGAGCCTTCTACGTTCTTGGGCTTGTAAAGATCGGCAGCGATGGTGATACCGTAGCGGTTTACAAAAGTCACCTTCCGGTGGTCAACCTTATCACTTTTCGGAAAAACTTTGTCCCATTCCTGGGATAGAGTCAGCCGCTCAACCGGAGCGACGGACTGATTTGTATTCAGATTATCCATAGTCTGAGCATTGATTGCCAAAGTGCTGAACAGCATGGCATAAAGAGCCTTTTTCATTCTTGTAAAAAATGTTTCATTTAACTATTGCAAAGTTAATACATCGCAACAGCACCCCAGAACCCCGAAACGCGGTAAAATATACCACAATTCCAGCTGAGAGGACTTTCACGCCCACAATGAGAGCATTTGGATCCTTTTTTTGACATTCAGCTTGTCATCCATTCGGTAAAATCAGATAGATTTGCTTTCACACGACTTATTTTTGTATCTTTGCGTGATTTACAGCCAAATCTATTATCATGTATAAAAAAGTAATTTGTGCGGCATGCGGTGCCGCTTTATCTCTGACCTCTTTCGGAGAAACGATTGATATCAGAACTCTGAACTATTCAGGACCTTTCGAGGTGATCACTCCTTTTATGCTTGACAGCGTCGATGTCCGCTCGGCCAAATTCGACACTCTGGGGCTGCTGAAATCCCCGATTTCATTGAATGCCGCAGACAAGGGCCGCGAATTCCGGGAGGCTACACTCCCATCATCAAAGACAACAGCGCTGCATCTGCTGAATTTCACCATTGATAACGAACGCTATTTCACCGGCTCGCTGAAAGTCGACGGCCTTAAGCACAAAGATATATATCTTGACGGCAAACTCCTTGACGGCAACAGCCTCGCGCTCTCACCGGCCACCCATACGGTAACCATCAAATGTCTTACGCTTCCCGGTTCATCGGATTCCATCAAGGTCTCACTTGAGTCCGACAGCAAGGTCCCGGTGAGCATCAATAAGAAACAAGAACGGCGCTATACACTTCAGGATGTGATCACAGGGCGGCGCTTCAGTTCTGCCAAAATCTCGCCAAGCGGAAAATACCTGATCACAAGTTACTCCCATACTCACGACGGAGGCAACATCACAATCACTTCAGATGTCAGCGAACTTGCTTCCGGACGGAAGTTATTCTCCAGCACCGAAAATCTGAACTGGATGCCTGAAAGCGATGCCATCTACCTCACCCGGACTGTTGACAAAAAACTCCGGCTTGTCACCGTCGACCCGCTGACACAGGAAGAGAAGGTGCTTGCCGACAATCTTCCGGGCAGCCGGTTCGTAATGTCGCCGACAGAAGACTTTTTTGTCTATCTGAAGAATCAGGAAGAACAGAAAGAAAAAAGCGAGGATCTCTACGAAATCGTCAATCCTGAAGACCGTCAGCCGGGATGGCGTGTGCGCGGCACTCTCATGAAATTCGATCTGGCAAGCGGTCTCAGCACCCCGCTGACATTCGGATATCGCAACGTGGCCCCCGGAGGCATCTCCTCTGACGGATCAAAACTACTGTTCATGGCCTATGACACCAAGGTCGACCAGCGTCCGAGCTCACTCGTTTCAGTCTATCTGCTGAACCTCACAACAGGTGAATGCTCTGCCCTTCTTGAAAACGAAGGCTTCATCGGAGACGCCAGACTTTCGCCTGACGGAAAGTCAGTAGCCCTCGTCGGATCTCCCGAAAGCCTTGACGGAATAGGCAAGAATCTGCCCGAAGGGATGACTCCCAACATGTATGACACC
>NZ_JAIDEN010000113.1 GCF_029054785.1 Duncaniella sp. | reverse complement strand
GAGCATAGCGAGCTATGCGACTGACGAATTTCAACAATTTAGCAAAAGAGACACCAAGGCTCAGGTAACTTTAAAAAGTCTCAAACATGAAATTATTAAAAGAAAAAAAGATAATACCGTCGCCTGCGAAAGTTTTGGGCGCCTATGACTCTTCATTTCAGTCACATAGCTCGCTATGCTCCTTCAATTCAGAGCCATATTCACCTCAAAACTTTCGCTCAGATTTTAACTATTGTTGTTAAACAACCTCTAAGAGGTTGTTTAAAATCCATCTGGCAGTCTATCTCAAAAGCTGTATCATATAAATTCAAGCTGTTTCCAAAGGTTGTCTGATATTTGCCTTAAGCGACTCTTGACAGCCCCACAAGTTATCAAATCTCACATTCAACTGTTTCTGTGAAATTACATCTTTTCAATCCGGAAAATGACCTGGCTCTCGGACTCGGTTGCCGCAACTATACCCCACCGCCCCACGCAGCGGCCATACACCGTGCCGGTGCGCTTTTGCCAATGTGGTGGGCCGAAGACGGAGACATGATATTGGCAGATCCTATGCTTGCCGCAGAAGCCGAAAGGCTGAAAGAGACATTTTGCTTATGCGGAGAGATCTATGACAGCAGGCAAGCAAATGCCCGGAATGTCGAACCTCACCCCTGGGGCTGGAGCCTTGATGCCAAACGTCAGTTCGCCACTGCCGGAGTCAGTCAGGACCATCTGCCGACAGATAAGGAGATCGAGCGTCTGCGCCAATTAAGCCACAGACGTATGACAATAGAGATTATCAAGAAACTCGGCGGTGATTTTCCCCTCCCGACAGAAACAACCGACGCGGCCCAGGTGGTAGCAGCAGAAAAGGCGACTCCGGGCTGTTTCATAAAGTCGCCCTGGTCTGGAAGCGGACGTGGGGTTTTCTGTGCCCGATCACTTGATGAGGCAACTCTCTGCAAGCGGGCAGAAGGAATCATCAACCGACAAGGGAGCGTGATGGTAGAGCGCGGTCTTGACAAAGTGCTTGACTTCGCCGCACTTTTCCACTCTGATGGCGGAGAGGTCCGGTTCAAAGGCTGGTCTGTATTCAGGGCCGAGTCACGGGGAATGTACTGCGGCAATATCGTAGCACCGCAAGATCAGCTTAAAACGATGATCACTGATCTGGTTTCTTCCGGCTGCTTAGATTCTGTCATCGGAAACGAGGAAAAAATATTGGGCGGACTTATCGGCAACAGTTACCGGGGATGGCTCGGAGTCGATATGATGGTCTACCGCGAAGATGATGCCATGAAGCTCATGCCCTGCATTGAGCTGAACCTGCGCATGACTATGGGGGTAGTAGCCCTGAAGATGCAGGAAAAACTTTCTGTCAGCGCACCTCACCTGCTTTCATGGCAACTCGGCGCCAATTCGGACTGTGGCAAGAACTCCACAATTCTGCTTCCTCCTGCCTCCGGTTTTACCCTGAGTCTGAAGCCGCTGTCAGATCGAGATCAAGAGTCGGTCCGACAATAAGAGACCGTTTTTTCAGATAGTCTTCAGAAGAGTGTAAAGACGCTGCACCGGCAGGCCCATTACATTATAGAAACTACCGGAAATGCCTTTTATACCTGCTGCACCGATCCATTCCTGGATCCCATAGGCCCCGGCTTTGTCCAATGGCTTGTACTTTTTCACATAGAAAGCGATCTCTTCGTCAGACAGGTTCGCAAACTCCACAAGCGACTCGGCCGAGAATGTCTGTGACGATTCCGGAGTGCGCACAGTCACCCCTGTGATGACTTTCTGCTGACGGCCTTGCAGACGAGCAAGCATCCGGCAGGCATCAGATTCATCGACCGGTTTCCCAAGCACCTCTCCATCAATGATCACCACCGTGTCAGCCGTTATAATAACTTTCTTATCCTGCGAGTCCAATGGATAGGCCGCAGCCTTGAGCTGTGAAAGATAAGCCGGAACCTCCTCAGCACACAGACCGTCAGGCACTACTTCATCAACCGGATGAGAAGTGTCAACACGAAAATCAATGTCAAGCATTCCCAAAAGTTCTTTGCGACGCGGCGAACCACTGGCAAGAATCACATCATAGCCACGGAGATTTTCAAGAGGATGAAACATAGTGCACTTTTTTTATTAAGGCCGGAGTGTATACCCCGGAATCAGTTGTTTATTTTTTCAAGAATTTTATGAACAGGGATCTTGCCGATCAGGCGTGTATTGATCTGAGTTACCAGAAGTCCTACTCCAAGAGCAGCGACAACAGTCCCTTCACGTACACCGATGATCTTATGGGCCATAACAAGCGATGTAACCACTGCGAGAAGCACAAGGCCGACATCAACCATTACTTTTACACGACCGAAATCTTTATTGAAACGACGTGCGGCATATTTCACAAAGCCTTCACCACTCATGGCCACTACGTTCGGTTTCATCTCCAACACAACGCCAAAAGCCTGAACCAAACAGCCGACGGCAAGAATAGCGAACGAGCCTGCATAAGACCCCGGAACCATTCCTTTGAACAGAAACATATTGAAATCAAGGAATGCTGAAAAAAGTAGTGAAAATGGGATCTGCATCATGATTTCCATATAATCGCGACGCGTGCCTAACCCACGTAAAAACCAGAACTGACCGGCTATAAGCATCATGTTCAGGATAAAAGTAGCCATGCCAAGTGTCAACGGAGTGTTCAGGCTAAGTACGTATGAAAAACTTGAAATCGGCGAAGTTCCCAAGGACGAACGAATTATCAATACGACCCCCAATGTAAGAAAATACAACCCTATGATAAACACTGCATACCTTATAATCCAATTTTTCATATCTATTACTCTTATATTGATTCTTCCTGTAACCGCTTTCGTGACTTCTGAACAACGCTGTTCTAAGTTTCTAAAATCGAGGATTTTAATTTTTCTCAATCAATTAAAGGTCCTCCATTTTTTTGCAAAGGTAGTGATTTTTTTGCAAAAAATTTTGGAAGATAAAAAAATGTGCCTACCTTTGCAGTGTGTTAGTCATATACAACACTCACTCACAACAACACATTTTTCATCACAATTTCACTTCCGATAGAATCATCAGAACCAATTGTATTACACAACTATTTATATTACACAACAATGAAAAAGACAGTCTTCTCACTCCTTCTTCTTATAGCAACAACCGTCAGTGTCAACGCACAACTTCTTTGGAAAATTTCAGGCAACGGGCTTGAAAAATCATCATATCTCTTCGGGACACACCACATAGCACCCGTCTCAGTCATTGACAGCGTGGCAGGCCTTACGGATGCCATTGCCTCAGTCGACAAGATCTATGGCGAAATGATTATGTCGGAAGCGAACTCGCCCCAGTCACAACAGATAATGATGGGCTATGCAATGGCCCCGCAGGACAGTCTGCTCACACAAGTCCTCGCACCCGCACAGGTTGATTCACTCAACACAATGCTGAAACGCTATATGGGACCTATGGTCTCCGCCAACCAGTTTGCCCAACTTAAACCTGCCATGCTCTCGACCTTGCTCGCGCTCATGCAGAGCCAGGCCATCTTCCCGAATTTCAATCCTCAGCAACAGCTTGACGGCGAAATCCAGAAGCGCGGGGCTGCACTCGGAAAAGAAATCGGCGGATTCGAAACGATCCAGGATCAGTGTAACGCTCTTTTCGGGTCTTCAATCATCGAACAGGCCGAAAGCCTGATGGATATGGTGCGAAATGACGACAAAGCCGGAGAGATGGCAATGAAACTGGCAAAGGCCTATCTCTCAGGAGACCTTAACGCAATGCTGGCTCTGATGGAAGATCCGGCCAACGGCGCCTCCGAGGAATGGAACGAGCGAATGATCAACAGCCGTAACGCAAACTGGATGCGAATCATTGCCGGACTGCTGCCAAGTGCATCTGTACTGGTTGCCGTAGGCGCCGGACATCTTCCGGGCGAAAAAGGCCTCATCAGTCTGCTGCGCAAAAACGGCTACTCGGTCGATCCGGTAAAATAAGACGCTATCTTACACATATATAATATATAAGCAATGATCGCAATCGACCATCTGACATATTCCTACCGCCGGGGATTCATAGCCATAAACGATGCAACGGCTACAATTCAGCCCGGCATCCATCTACTCCTCGGTGAAAACGGAGCCGGGAAAACGACTCTCCTCAGACTGATAGCCGGACTGCTGTTCCCGACATCCGGAACTGTATCTATTGATGACTGCATGATGAACAACCGAGTGCCGTCAACATTGAAAAAAGTGTTCATGCTCCCTGACACGATGGAAATTCCGGCATCCACAATCAGAGCCTTCGCCGGTATGCACAGCCGCTTCTACCCGACATTCTCTCAGGAGAGCTTTGAAGAAAACCTCCGTGAGTTCAATCTTTCAGGCCACGAAGTCTTCGGTCAGCTATCTTTAGGGCTGCGTCATAAATCCCTGTTGGCCTATACGATAGCTCTCGGCGTGGACGTTCTCCTGCTCGACGAACCGGCCAACGGACTTGACATAGACTCCAAGAAAGCACTGCGAAACATGCTTGCCCGCTGCACGACCGAGGAACAGACCGTCATCATCTCTACCCACACTGTCTCGGACCTGCGCGAGCTATATGACGGACTGATAATGCTCTCCCGCGGCCAGCTCCTGATCTCACGCCCCACATGGGAAATCGCTGAGCGCATTTCATGCGTGGCATCAGCCATCCCGCCGGCCGACGCCATTTTCACCGAGCAAGGCCCAGGTGTCTTCCACTCGATTGTCGCCAACACCGGCAACAACGACAGCGACCTGAACTATGCCCTGCTCTATTCCGCCCTCATGTCTCCTGCCCGCGAGACACTGCTGAAGCATCTGAATTCCTGTCAACAGCCCACATCCTCACTTTAATTTTCAATCCGATGGAAGCTATCTCGATCAAAAACGACAAATTCTCATGGCATCGCTGCCTGAGCCTCGTCTTGCTCTATAAAAAACCGATCACATATTACCTCTCCGGATCTGCGATCATCACATTTCTATGTTTCATGCTTGTGGAATTCGTCAATCACACTGGCGGGAATGCCATGACATCCTACTCTCTTACAAATGTTCTTGTGGCTGCTGCATTATACTTCAGTCCTATCGTATTTGCCCGTCAGGACCACACCTTGCTCACCCTTCTGCCCGTAAAACCGGCGGAAAAACTCGTGTTCTACCTGCTTTTCACCCTATGTGTAACACCCATTGTGATCGAAGGAATCTGGTATGGCCTTAACGGACTGTTCACTCTGATCAATAAAGACTGGGATCTGACGAACATCATTAGATCCTATATCGCCAGTTCCGGAATCAGTCTGGCAGAAGATGACAAATGTCCTATGGGAATGACACAGATCATAAGCGGCTGTATCCAGGCCTTCGCTGCCATCATAACAAGCCTGTATACCGTCCAGCGGGCCAACCACCACCGGACCATAAAAGCCATTCTCAGTGGTCTTGCGGTCATAATTGCCATCGCTCTCTGTGCCGGAATCATCGGCTTTATTGTCGCTCTGAGCGATATAAAAGACGGAGTGTCACCAACTGATCTGCCAGTTACAATGCTCGACGATATGATGCCTATGATGATAGTGCTTGAGTCGATACTCTTCATCTACGGACTCTTCATGACATATAACCTTTACAGACTTCTGGCATCACGCCAGGTAAAAGCATGAAAATCCGCAACTACCTTATGATCAACAATCATTTTTCAAACAGAATTCATGGATTTCACATCTGACAAACCAATCTACCGCCAGATCATTGACTTCAGCTTCGGACAGATCCTGACAGGAGTCTGGACTGCCGGAGAGCGGGTTCCGTCTGTCAGAGAGCTTTCTGTCCAGCTTTCAGTCAACAGTCACACAATCCTGAAAGCCTATGAATTTCTTCAGGCTGAAGGGATCATCGTCTCGCGCCGCGGCATGGGTTTCTATCTGACAGCCGATGCTTTGGACCATGTCAATCAGGCCCGCCGCCGGGAGTTTTTCGAAGTGTCATTGAGTCGTCTTTTCAATGAAATGGATCTTCTCGGCATTTCGATTGACGATGTGATTGAAAAGTACAGGAACAGATAAACCCGCCCAACGGCAAAAAATACGACCGGCCGGAAACTTCATCCGAGAGTTTCCGACCGGTCTGTATAGTATCGCGTTATTCAGTCTGTCTGTTCAGACGGCCAACAGGCCGTATTTTATATAGGCTGAGGTTCTGTTCTGAAAAGGGCTCTTATCAATAGTTCCACTGGCAGGCTACCATACGGAGGCTGTTGCAGGCAATCGTACGGAAGTCGATGATGGTGTTGTAGCGGCAGTTGATGTAGGTAAGAGCCTGGTCAAACGAAACATCAAGAGTGTTCAGCTGATTGTTGTTACAGATCAGACGCTGGAGGAAGGTCTGGTTTGCGAGATCAAGAGTAGTCAGATCGTTGTAGGAGCAATCGACATACTGAAGATTGGCACAACCTTCGACAGAAAGAGTGGTCAGATCGTTGTAAGAGCAAACAAGGTCGAGCAGAGCGCTGCAATCGCGGACACCGAGAGAAACCATATTGTTGTCAGAGCAGATGAGAGTGGCCAGTGAAGGCAGACCGGAGATGATCAGGTTAGAGATCTCGTTGTCATCGACATTGAGGTTCTGAAGATTCTCCACACCTGTGAGCTGAAGCGTAGTAAGCTTGTTGTAACCGCAATAGAGGTTCTTAAGAGCTGTACAGCCGCTGACATTGAGAGCTTCCAGATGACAACCCTGGCAGTTGAGTGTCTTGAGGTTGAAACTGTTGGAAACATTGAGTTCGACAAACAGGTTGCTTGAAACATTGAGGTTCTGAAGAAGAGGAGCGTTTGAAAGATCGATTTCTGTCAGACGGTTCTTATAGACTGCGACCTGAACGAGCTTCGAGCAACCGGTAAAATCAATCTGAGTGAGTTTGTTACGGCTTGCGTTGAGTTCTGTCAGGGCAGGACAGTTGGCAACACTGAGTGAAGAGAGTTCGTTACGTGAGACATCGACTTTGGTAAGAGCTTTGAAATTGGCGAGGTTGAGGGTGCCACTCAATTTCTTGTCTTTCCACTCGATGGCGGTTACATGTCCGTTTTCGACTGTCACACCCTCGATCGAGGCGATGGCGTTGATATCGGAAACTTTAAGGGCCGATGCATTGGTTCCCTCTTTTGCGGGCTCAGAAAGGAAAGCCTTAAGCTGTTTAGCTTCATTCCTGTCAAGACTCTGAGCAAATGCAGCCACGCTACCCAGCATGATTGCAATGATTAATAACGCTTTTTTCATAAAACAATAGTTGGTTTTGTTAATTTTATCTATCTAACAAACCGTGTTCGCTAAAAGTTTTATGTTCGTTAAAAATCGTTTCCTCAATAGGCTCAGAGGCCATATTTTTTCAGACCGCTATCAGAACGGCGCCACATCGTCGCCGGGAGCGCCGAGGATGTCAGCCGAGCCGCCGCTAAACGGACTCGACTGCCCGAAACCGCCGTCAAAGTCACCATCGCCGGCATTCAGGCGCGAGACTTTCGAGCCGCTGGTCATCTCTGGCTCGCTGTCCCAGTTCTCAAAACGGGCATAGCGCGACTTGAAGCGCATCTTCACATCGTCCACACGACCGCTACGGTGCTTTGCCACGATGAATTCGGCAAGTCCGCGGATGTCATTGCCCGCGGCGTCCACTCCTGACCGCAGATAATACTCCGGACGGTGGATGAAGCAGACGATGTCGGCGTCCTGTTCGATCGCACCAGATTCACGGAGGTCACTCAGCTGCGGGCGTTTTCCATCCTTGCTGTCGGCACCGCGCGACTCGACACTTCGGTTGAGCTGCGAGAGCGCCACAATCGGGATATTCAGTTCCTTGGCAAGCTGTTTGAGCGAACGGGAGATCATTGATACCTCCTGTTCACGTGAGCCGAACTTCATGCCTGAGGCATTCATCAGCTGCAAGTAGTCGATGATGATGAACGAGACATTGTGTTCCCTGACAAGACGGCGGGCCTTTGTACGCAATTCGAAGATCGAGAGCGATGCCGTATCGTCTATATATAGAGGAGCGCTATAAAGGTTTTTCACGCGTGACATCAGCTGGTCCCACTCCATCTGTGTCAGCTGACCGCTCTTGATCTTCTCACCCTCGATCTCGCAAGTGTTCTGAATCAGACGGTTGACAAGCTGGAGGTTCGACATTTCAAGCGAGAAGATAGCCACAGGTATGTTATAGTTGACAGCCATATTCTTGGCCATCGAGAGCACGAATGCGGTCTTGCCCATCGCAGGACGGGCCGCGATGATGATCAGGTCACTCCGCTGCCATCCGGATGTCAGCTTATCAAGTTCATGATAACCGGTTTCAAGACCGGAGAGACCTGAAGCCCGGTTGGCGGCAGTCTGAATCTGTTCGATCGCTGAATTGATCACGGGATCAATCTGCGTCACATCCTTCTTCACATTGCGCTGAGAGATCTCAAACAGTTTGCCCTCGGCTTCCTGAAGAAGATCGTCGACATCATAACTCTCGTCAAAAGCCTGCGCCTCGATCTGCGAAGCAAATTTAATAAGTTCGCGCGCGAGATATTTCTGAGCCACGATACGGGCATGGAACTCGACATGGGCGCCTGAAGCCACACGTGAAGTCAGTTCGGAGATTCTCAACGGACCACCCGCAGCCTCCAGTTCGCCCATCAGGCGGAGTTTCTCCGTGACGGTGAGCATGTCGATGCTCTGCTGTGCCGCACCGAGACTCTGGATAGCCGCATAAATCTTCTGATTCGAAGGATCGTAAAACGATTCGGGTTTCAGAATATCACAGACAACCGTGTAGGCATCCTTTTCAAGCATCAGCGCACCGAGCACTGCTTCCTCAAGATCATTGTCGCGCGGAGGGATGCGGCCTCCGTGGTCAAAGACTGAGACATGTTGCGGTTTCGATGTTCTTCGCTGAGAGCCTGATGTGTTGTCCTGTGGCATGATGTGCGTGGGGGGAATGTTATTGAACGATTGATTTATTAGAGGATGTTTTTAAACAACCTCTTTTCAATACAAAGGTACAAAATAAATTCATCTTTTAGCCACTTCTTCAAGCAATGCGCTGCGGAATTTTTCATGATCGCGCAAGTCACGGCGACCTGTCATGCCTCCCTGTCGGTCGACAAGAATATAATATGGAATTCCGTCGGCTCCGAACTGAGTCCTTACTGCTTCAATCTGATCTTTATCGAGCCGATAATGGAGTCCACGGATGTCAGGTATGATTTTATAATAATCTTTCAGCGGAGAAGTATTGTCGGCTATATAGATCCACACGATATCCGGGCTTGCAAGCTCACCTGATTTCTCAGGTTCGATTCGGCTGATGGCTCTGCGACAGGGTCCACACCAGGTATTCCACAGATCTATCATTACAACCTTTCCCTTATGAGGCGCCACAATAGCCTCTATCAGTTTTTCCGGAGCGACTTCCGGCGTCTCGCATGTCATTGATGCAAGCCGTGATTTCAGTGCCAATGCCTCATCATTTATACTGACAAGGCGCTCGGCAAGAACCGGAAAGTCGGCAAACACCGCCAGAGAGTCTGCCGAAAGGACGCCGTCATTGGCCGCTGCAATCAATTCATGATATTTTCTGACAGCTGCCGGATTTCGGGCATCCACACCCGCATCTTCCCACTTGAAACAGATCACACCTTGATAATAAGGCGAAAACATCAGCCTCGGATCACCGGGCTTTACTTTTTGGGCAGCCAGACAGATACGCTCTATCCTTTTATAATAATCCTCTTTCGGCATACCGGTTATGGAATCCATTTCCAGTCTGTCGGCCTGAGGATTATTGGCCCAATAACTTGATGTGATCAACGAAGAGCTGCTTATAGCACCAAGATAACAGGCATCATAAGTTGCTTTCATATACTCTTTCATCATCACGGAAGTTTCAGATGATTCAAGGGAGCCAATACTTTTCTGACGGAAATCTTCGATAAAATCCACATACTGCTCTGTCGACATTTTATAAAGCGGTTTTTCACGCAGAGCCATTATATCGGCAAACAGAGGCTGATCATTCATCTTATTGAGTTCATTGTTCAGCGGTGACAGGCTACCGGTGACAAACACTCTTTGTCTCCGCTTCTTATATTTCTCCGGCCGATTAGCCAATGCCATATCTCCGTAACGGCGGCTGTCAACATATACATCGACCTCCTTATCGGATGGAGTGAGCCACAGCTCCAGCACATTGCTTCGCATCCCTGCAACTGTGAACGACAAAAATGCCGGTCCGACAAACTCAACTTCAATGCTCCCGTTACCGCAACTGTCAAGCCGCACAGCCGACAATTTATCAACAACAAAGTTATCACTCAATTCCGGGGTGAGCACGGCTGGTGAATGCGGAGTGTGATTAAGAAAATGCAGATTTACTTTTGTTATTCCTCTTTCAAGAGCAACAGCGGGAAGCGGTTCGTCAACCCGATCCAATACACGCATCCGCTCCGGCAGCCCCACAGGGAACTCAGGTTCCGGCACTCCTGTCAGGTCGATACCCCACAAGCGCAGCGAATCTTCACCCCGGCCTGTCAGGTCTATCGCTTTAACCTTCTTACCTACCGGGCCAAAAACAAGAGCAAAACTCAATTTGCCGTCCTCACCTACTTTCGCATTTTTATCAAGAACGATATTTCGGGCAGTTTTCACCCCGATAGTATCACCGTCGGCAACTATGCAGACATCCTTTGTAAATTTCACTTTCGCACCGGGACGGTTGGTATAGGTCAGACTGACAGTCAGAGCCGTATCTGAGCGTTCTACGGAGGTGACATCAAAACGCACCATATTTCCGCCTGCTACGCCTGGATACTCTATCATGCGGGATTTGGCTGACAGACCACAGGCAATCGACATCAGGGCCAATGCAAAAAACAGACGTAAAAATTTCATGGATATCCGTGTCATGAATTCGAATAAAAAAGTTCAGATTGTAAATAGCAACAGATTGTTTAATAGCAATCTCCAACAAATTAGTCAACGCGATGAAAGAGCCTGATATTATACATGTCAGAAAAAAGCGCTACCTTTGCCTGAAATTTACAATGATCATTCTTTAGATAGTATATCCACACCGTATGATTCTGTTCCCCAACGCGAAAATCAACCTCGGTCTTGACATCCTGCGCCGTCGGCCCGACGGTTATCACGACATCGAAACCGTGATGGTCCCTGTCCCCTGGCGCGACGTTCTTGAGATAGTCCCGGCCAAAGGCAATGAAACAACGCTGACTGTCAGCGGACGCCGAGTGGATTGTCCGACTGAAAAAAATCTCGTGATGAAAGCCTACCGGGCACTCGCCGAGACGGTCGAACTCCCACCGGTTGACATTTTCCTGCGTAAGATAATCCCTGACGGGGCCGGGCTTGGCGGCGGGTCTGCCGATGCGGCCTTCACCTTAAAAGGACTTAACGAACTCTTCGCGTTGGGCCTTTCTGACGAAAAACTCGCAGAAATCGCATCGCGGCTCGGAGCTGACTGCCCTTTCTTCATATACAACAGACCGATGCTCTGCTCAGGAATAGGCACAGAATTCTCGCCGGTCTCGGTTGACCTCAGCGGCCTCTGTCTCGTCATAGTCAAACCGCAGGCAAGCGTACCGACAGCCGAGGCATACCGCCACACCACTCCGGCAATTCCCAAGACTCCGATAGCTGAAATCATCGCCCGTCCGATCGAAGGATGGACCGGCAGACTTAAAAACGACTTCGAACCGTCGGTTTTCCCCGCCTACCCTTCAATCAGCGAGATCAAGACCCGGCTGAACGATATGGGTGCCCTCTATACAGCTATGTCCGGGTCCGGTTCATCGGTCTATGGACTTTTCACAGATGACATTTTGGCAGACTCACTGACAGAGCGCTTCCCCAGCGCGGACATATTCACGTCAAGACTCTGATCACAGCCTGAAAATCATGCTTTTTATTGGACCATTGAACGTTATGCGCCCGGATTTGTTGTAAAATCAGAAAGAGACAAAGCCAAAACCATGTTTCCGCTGAAAAAAGTCGCCACGGACAAGGATTTTGGCAACCTTTTTGCATGATCAATAAAAATCAGCAAACGATAAAATAGAAAAACGACATATATTATGAGCCAAAAGCAAAATAAACATCAGGAAAACTCTGCTCCCCGTCCGGAAGAAGCGCCCGAAGGAGCCGTTCTTGACGACGTTCAGGAAGCCTTTGACGAGCAGAATTCTGTCGAAGACGAGGAAAACGAGATGATCAACAAACAGCTCTCCGACATCGACGCTCTCACGCAGCAGCTGAAAGACGCTGAAGCTCAGGTCGAGAAAGAGAAGAAAGAATATCTTTTCCTCATGGCTGAGTTTGACAACTTCCGCAAACGCACCGTAAAGGAAAAATCTGACATCATCCGCAACGCATCTGAAAGTGTGCTGAAAGGCCTGCTCCCCATCGTCGATGACTTCGAACGCGGACTTGAGGCCAGTGCAAAACTCGAAGATCCGGCTTCGATCCGCGAAGGCATGGAGCTGATCTACCAGAAACTTGTGAAATTCCTCGCCGCGAACGGCGTCAAACCGATCGAAAGCAACGGACAGCCTTTCGACGCCGAACTTCATGAGGCTATCGCGATGGTTCCCGTGACCGATGAATCGCAGAAGGGCATCGTCATCGACACCCCGACTAAAGGATATACAATCAACGACAAAGTGCTCCGCCATGCCAAAGTGGCCGTGGGCCAGTAAGCAGCTACTCCACTTATGGCTAACAAAAGAGATTATTATGAAGTGCTCGGCGTCGACAAAAACGCCGACGAAAAGACCATAAAGAGCGCCTACCGCAAGAAAGCGATCCAGTATCACCCTGACAAAAATCCCGGCGACAAAGAAGCTGAGGAAAAGTTCAAGGAAGCTGCCGAGGCCTACGATGTGCTCTCCAATCCTGAAAAGCGAGCCAAGTATGACCAGTTCGGCCATAACATGGGTCCGCAAGGTTTCCCCGGCGGCGGTGGATTCCACGCAGGCGGATTCTCGATGGAGGACATCTTCTCGCAGTTCGGCGACATTTTCGGGGGCGGGTTCGGCAATATGGGCGGTTTCGAGACTGCCGGAGGCCGTGCACGTCGCCGCCAGCGCCGCGGATCGGATCTGCGCATAAAAGTAAAGCTCACTCTTGCCGAAATCGCAACCGGCATCACAAAGACGCTCAAGATCCCCACTCTCGTCAAGGACACTCACTGTGACGGAACCGGGGCCAAGGACGGCACTGCATTCTCGACCTGCCCTACCTGCGGCGGATCAGGCACTGTATTGCGCCAGCAGCAGACCCTCTTCGGTCTGTCACAGGCAGCTGTCGAATGCCCGCAGTGTAAAGGCGAAGGCAAGATCATCAACGAGAAGTGTACCTACTGCCATGGCGAAGGCGTCATCCGCGAAGACCGCACTGTGACCTTCACCATCCCGGCAGGTGTGGCCGACGGACAGACTCTGACCGTCAAAGGCCAGGGCAACGCCGCCATCCACGGCGGAGTCAACGGCGACCTTCTCGTGGTCATCGAGGAGATCAAGGATCCGGAACTCATCCGTGACGGCAACGATGTGATCTACAACCTGATGCTCGACATTCCGACTGCCGCCCTCGGCGGTTCGGTCGAAGTGCCCACCATCACCGGTCGTGCGCGCCTCAAGATTCCGGCAGGCACACAGCCCGGCAAAGTGCTTCGTCTGCGTGGCAAAGGCCTCCCCTCCACTGACGGCTATGGCACAGGCGATGAGCTGATAAATGTTATGGTCTACATTCCTGAAACGCTCAACGACGATGAGAAAAAAGCGATAGAATCTCTTCAGGGCAAGCCAAACATGACTCCAAGCCAGTCAACCAAAGACCGCATCTTCAGCAAACTCCGCCACATTTTCGAATAAACCGACCGCAGAGACACCATCGGCAAAACTCTGCCGAAAACATATCAGTTCCCATGCAGCGACAGTCCCGACAAACTGTTCTGCATGGGAATTTTATATTATCGGATGGATTGCGTAACTTTGCACTAATCAAAACCAGATATCATGACACATACCCGCGAGGAAAAAATCGAGGCATTGGGACGTGTGATCGACACGCTTGACATTCTGCGTGTCAAATGTCCATGGGATGCCAAACAGACCAATGAATCCCTGCGCCCAAACACCATAGAAGAAGTCTATGAACTTTGCGACGCCCTTATAAATGAAGACAACGCCAACATCCGCAAGGAGCTGGGCGATGTCCTGCTCCATGTACTTTTCTATGCAAAAATCGGAGAAGAAAAAGGCGCGTTTGACATCGCCGATGTCTGCGACGCTCTGAACACCAAACTGATCTATCGCCATCCCCACGTATTCGGCGACACTTCGGTCAATTCAACCGACGAGGTACTTCAGAACTGGGAAGAGCTTAAGCTCAAGGAAAAAGGTGGCAACAAGACAGTTTTGTCAGGTGTGCCGACAGCTCTGCCCGCCATGATAAAAGCCGACCGGATTCAGGAAAAGGCTGCTAACGTGGGCTTCGACTGGGAAAAACCGGAACAGGTCTGGGACAAGGTCCGCGAAGAGATGGCTGAGTTTGAAGAGGCCGTTGGCGAAATGGATCCCGCACACCGCGAAGAAGAAATGGGCGATCTTATTTTCAGCATCATAAATGCAGCCAGACTCTATAAGATCAATCCTGAGAACGCACTTGAAAAGACCAACAAAAAATTCATCCGGCGTTTCAATTATCTTGAGAAAAAAGCCCACGAAATGGGCAAATCGCTAAAAGAAATGTCATTGGCTGAAATGGATGCCATCTGGGAGGAAGCCAAAAACTCATGACCTACAACGAACTAAACGCCCATCCGCGAGATCCGTTTCTCAATTTCGACGCCGAATCCCACACCTACACCATCGGCTCCCGGACGCTGACATCAGTCACAACGATCGTCGAAGACTGCTTTCAGAAATTCGATGCCGACTACTGGGCCGAGCGCAAGGCTCCCTCGATGGGGATGACTCCGGCAGAACTGAAAGCCATGTGGGAAGAAAACGGACGGCGTTCACGCGAACTCGGCACCATAATGCACGACCGCATCGAACGCTACTACCTCGGCGAAGATTACGGTGACGACGGCGATGCCTACGCCATGTTCCGACACTTCGCTGCGGCTGAACGCCTCTATCCCTACCGCACCGAATGGCGCATCTACATGGAAGACTATGGCGTAGCCGGAACTCTCGACTTTCTTGAACGGCGACCGGACGGCTCTTTCAACATCTATGACTGGAAACGGTCAAAAAAACTTGTCAACTCTGACGGGCAGACCGAACGCACAAGCCGTTTCGGCACCAAAGGGCTACACCCGGTAAAACATCTCGATGACTGTTCCTACAACCACTATGCACTGCAACTGAGCATCTACCGCTTCATCCTTGAGGAGCGCTACGGAATCCGCATCAATGCCATGAAGCTGGGAGTCTTCCATCCGGAGTGTCCGATGGCCTACATAATTCCGGTGCCCTACCTGCGGATCGAAGCCCAGGCAATTCTTGCTAACCACATGCGCAAGAATGCGGTAGCAGAAATCGCCGCAATTGGTTAAATTTACTTAAAAATCCAAGCATACGCAACCGAAACTGTCACTATTCCCGTAGATTTGCGTCTTAATAATTGGAATCTGATATAACATAACAAAGACTCAATCAATACATTTCAATAAACCCAATCATGATTAAAGCTACATTCAGATTACTGTCCGTAGGCATGGTCATGCTCTGCATGGCACTCCCCGGCATAATCAGAGCGCAGGCTCAGAATCCGATGCTCCAGCAACTTCCTGTTGACAGTGCTGTCAGAATCGGCAAACTGCCTAACGGCCTGACCTACTACATCCGCCACAACGAGTATCCCAAAGGACAAGCCGACTTCTACATCGCCCAGAACGTAGGCTCGATTCTCGAAGAAGAAAATCAGAGAGGTCTCGCCCACTTCCTTGAGCACATGTGTTTCAACGGAACCACCAACTTCCCTGACAACTTGCTCCGCGACTGGCTTGAATCAATCGGTGTGAAATTCGGTGCAAACCTCAACGCCTACACCGGCGTTGACGAAACCGTCTACAACATCAGCAACGTGCCTGTCGCACGCGAAAGCGTCCAGGACTCCTGCCTTCTCATTCTTCACGACTGGGCCAACGACCTTACGCTCGCTCCCGAAGAGATCGACAAAGAACGCGGTGTGATCCATGAAGAATGGCGCCGTTCAATGCAGGGCCAGATGCGAATTATTGAAAAAATCCTTCCCGACATCTATCCCGATTCAAAATACGCCCACCGTCTGCCGATCGGCAAGATGGAAATCGTCGACAATTTCCCCTATCAGGATCTGCGTGACTACTATGAGAAATGGTATCGCCCGGACCAGCAGGCGGTCATCGTTGTCGGTGACATTGATGTCGACCGCATCGAAGGAAAAATAAAAGAGATGTTCTCGTCAATCGAAATGCCTGAAAATGCAGCCGAACGAGTTTATTTCCCGGTTTCCGATCATAAAGGCACCCTCTACGGCATTGGCAGTGACCCTGAGCAGAAGAGCCTTTCCGCCCAGATGATGTTCATCTTAGATCCTCTGCCTGACGAGATGAAAAACACCCCGGCATTCTTTGTCAGCAGCTACATCCAGACAATGATCTCGTCAATGATCAACAACCGCCTGGACGAAATTAGCTCTAAACCTGACGCTCCATTTGCCGGTGCCGGAGTCGACTTCGGAGGCTTCTTCCTGTCATCGAAAGTCAAAGATGCGATGAGCGGTTTCGCTGCTGCCAAAGGCAACGACATCGTTGTCCCCATCCAGGCTCTCTACCGTGAACTTCTACGCGCTCAGCGCGGCGGATTCACCAACAGCGAATATGAACGCGCCCGCAGCCAGTATCTCTCGGCTTATGAACGTGCCTACAACAACCGCGCCACCCGTCAGACAGGTTCATTCGTCAACGAATATGTCAAGAATTTCACCGACAAAACCCCGATTCCGTCAATCGATACCGAATGGGCTCTTGTCCAGGAAATTGCAAAAAACATTCCGGTCGAGTTCATCAACAAGAAAATGGCAGAAGCCATTACTCCCGACAACCGAGTGATTATGGTTCTCATGCCTGAGGCTGAAGGAATCACAGTCCCGACCAAAGAAGCCATCGCAGAAGCTCTCGCGGCTATTGATGCCGAAGAGATCGAGGCTTTTGTTGACGAAGTCAAGTCAGAACCTCTGATTCCGGTAGCCCCCGTAGCCGGCTCGGTAGTCGCAACAGCAGACAACGCCCAGTTCGGAACCATTGACTGGACGCTGTCAAACGGCGCGAAAGTGATCGTCAAACCGACCAAGTTCAAAGAAGACGAGATCCTCTTCTCGGCTTATGCCAAAGGCGGCTATGCCGACTTCTCGGATGACTACACCAACTCGATTCTCTTCCTTTCGATGTCTCTCCCGGCCCGTGGCCTCGGAAACTACACCAACACCGATCTGTCAAAATACATTGCCGGCAAGCAGGTGTCGCTCAACTGCGGTTTCGGAAATTACAGCCGCTCATTCTCCGGCTCGACAACTCCCAAGGATATGGAGACACTCCTTGAACTTCTCTACATGAACTTCAAGGATATCGAATTCACCGCCGATGAATTCGCGGCATTGCAGACCGCTTACAGCGGCTTCCTTGCAAATCAGGAAAAGAGTCCCGAATATATCTTCCAGAAGAATATTCTCGCCACACTCTATGACTCCCCACGCGCCCAGATGCTCAACTCTGATGTCATCAACAAGGCCTCGCGCGAACAGACAATCGAAATCGCCCACGCAATGACTGCCAATGCAGCCGACTGGACATTCGTATTTGTCGGAAATGTCAATCCCGAAACTCTCAAGCCATTGGTAGAGAAATATATCGCCTCTCTGCCCGGCGATCCGAAGACAGCAGTCAGAAAGGTTGAAAAATACAATCCCGCTCTCTTTGCAAAAGGCGGCGACAAGACCGATACTTTCTCTACCGCCATGTCAACTCCCCAGACTCAGGTTGCGATCATTGAAAGCGGCGACATCGAATACACCCCCAAGAATGCAATGCTCGCATCTATCGCAGGCCAGATCCTGACCAACCGCCTCATCAAGACTGTCCGCGAAGAAATGGGTGCCGTTTACTCAATCGGTGCTTCCGGCTCACTTGACCGCTCCGGACTCAACCCGGCAAACATCGTGTCACAGTTCCCGATGAAGCCCGAAATGAAAGAAGAAGTTCTCTCATTCATCAAAAACCAGTTCAAGGACATGGAATCAACTGTTTCGGCAGCTGAGCTGAACCCGGCTAAAGAGTACATGGTCAAAGCGTTCACAACCAACAAGGAACTGAACGGCCCGTGGCTTTCAGCCATTGTCGGAACGCTTTCCAACGGCGTTGACACATTCAACGGAAATGTCGATGTGGTCAACTCGATCACTCCGCAGGATGTCATGGACTTCATGAAAGCCTTGAACGCCCAGGGCAACTACCGTGTGGTGATCCTTGATCCGGCAAAATAAAAAAGCTGTCGGCAACACACACGACAACCACATATCAGGAGTGCGACATTTCAACAAGGTCGCACTCCTTTTTTATGCACCATTCACATTTTATGCTCTATTCACCCCCATTGTATGCACTCCTTCCGCACCATAATGCACATCATAAGATTTTTTAACATACAACACCTTTATAATCCCCGTCCTCATCAGCCAAAAAGCTCTTCCGCAACCCCTCAGATATTATAAATTTGTTATATATTTGCATATTGATAACATCAATTCAGCAATTTGACAATCAACAAATAAATTATATCACAACATATCATACTTACTCATGAAATTTACCTTCAATGTGAATTACCGCACCGAATGGGGAGAATCGCTCTACCTCACCGGGTCTCCGTTGGCTCTTGGCGAAGATGATCTCAGCCGTGCAGTACCGATGAAACTTGTAGGCGGCGAAACCTGGACCGTACACGTGGAAATTCCCGACACTGTCAAAGAATTCACCTACGGCTATATCGTGCGCCACGACAACGGTTTTGTCAAACGCGAATGGGGTAAAGCTCGCCGCTTCACATTTGCCGCTGACTCACATCTCTTTGAAATAAAAGACCACTGGCAGGATCAGCCCTGGGACAAACCCTATTACAGCAGCGCTTTCACCGGATGTATCTGCCATCGCGGCGACCGTTCCGCTCCGGTAGTGCCTACTGCCGGTATGTTCACACTGAGTGTCGACGCTCCGATGATCGCACCTGATGAAATCGTGGCTGTCACCGGCGAATCAAAGGCTATGGGAGCCTGGGATCCGGCAAAAGCCCTGCGCATGAGCGATGCGGATTATCCAACCTGGACTGTCAATATCCCGGCGGCCGAAATAGAGCCTGGAACCGATTATAAATTTCTGATCCTCAAAAAGAACTCCGGAGATGTCGTTGCCTGGGAAGCACGTGACAACCGCCATGTCGATCTCAAGCTCAGACGCCCTGACGAAGCCATTGTCGAAGCAGGCCAACGCCTTGTCAACCCATTGGCCCCCTGGCGCGGAGCCGGTGTGGCAATTCCCGTATTTTCACTCCGCAGCGAAGATGACTTCGGAGTCGGCGACTTCCTCGACCTGAAACTCATGATCGACTGGGCTGCCCAAACCCGTCAGAATTTTGTGCAGCTCCTGCCGATCAATGACACAACAATGACGGGCACATGGACCGACTCTTATCCATATAATGCCAATTCGACTTTCGCCCTGCACCCGATGTTCCTGCGTCTGCAAGCAATGGGGCGACTGAAAGACGAGAACCGACAGCGCTATTTCGACGAACTCGGACGCGAACTCAACCGCCTGCCTCAGATCGACTACGAGCGTGTCAACAACGGCAAAAACGAATTCACCCGTGAACTCTTCGCCCAGGACGGTCGCGAAGTGCTTGCCTCGGAACCTTATAAGAAGTTCTTCGCTAAAAATGCCGACTGGCTGATCCCCTATGCTGCCTGGTGTGTGCTCCGCGATCTCAACCACACCCCCGACATGAGCCAATGGGGTGAATATGCCGTCTATGATCCGAAAAAAATCAAAGGATTCATTTCAGCCCATCAGTCTGACATCGACTATGTCTGCTACATACAGTATTTCCTCGACAAACAGATGCGCGAAGTAAGCGACTATGCCTCTGAACGAGGGGTAGCGATCAAGGGCGACATTCCTATCGGCATTTCCCGCACAAGTGTCGATGCCTGGCTCTCTCCGCGCCTCTTCAATCTCGACTGCCAGGCAGGAGCGCCGCCGGATGACTTCTCTGTCCTCGGCCAGAACTGGGGCTTCCCGACCTACAACTGGGAAGAGATGTCGAAAGACGGTTTTGCCTGGTGGAAAGCCCGTTTCCGCAAGATGGCCGAATATTTCGACGCATACCGCATTGACCACGTGCTCGGATTCTTCCGAATCTGGCAGATCCCGATGGATGCTGTCCACGGTCTTCTCGGCGTCTTCAACCGCGCTCTGCCTTTCAGCCCCGACGAACTCCGCAACAGCTATGACTTCTGGCTTGACGAACGTCAGACCCGACCCTACATCATGGACTACATGCTCGGCGATTTCTTCGGCGATGCCGCAGACGAGGTCCGCAACCGCTTCCTTTTCGATGAGGGATATGGCCGCTACCGTCTGAAAGACGAATTCAACACTCAGCGCAAAGTTGTCGACTATTTTGCCGGACAGGAGAAAAACGACCGCAATGACCGCATGTGCAACGGCCTCCTGGGCCTGATCGATGAGGTCCTTTTCATTGAGGATCCTTATGAGAAAGGCAAATACCATCCGAGAATCTCAGCGCAGTTCACCTATGCCTACCGTGCGCTCAACGACTACGAGCGCTGGTGTTTCGACCGCCTCTACAACGATTTCTTCTATCGCCGCAACAATGACTTCTGGTACGGAAAAGCCATGTGGAAACTTCCGCCGCTGACCGATGCCACTGACATGCTTGTCTGCGCCGAAGACCTCGGCATGATTCCGGCCTGCGTCCCGGCAGTGATGAACAACCTGCAAATACTCGTTCTTGAAATCCAGCGTATGCCGAAAGACCCGAACGCAGCCTTCGGAAACACCTGGACCTATCCTTACCGCTCTGTCTGCACCACCTCGACCCACGACATGGATGGAATCCGCCGCTGGTGGGAGGCTGACCGAGCCACCACACAGCGGTTCTACAATGAAGTGCTTGGCGAACCCGGCGAGGCACCCTTCTATGCCGAGCCGTGGATCTGCGAACGCATCATCAGACTTCACTTGCAGTCACCATCGATGCTCTGCATCCTTCCCCTTCAGGACTGGCTGTCGATCGACGGAGTGTTGCGCCGTCAGGACCCGCGCGAGGAACTGATCAACATCCCCGCCAATCCCCGCCACTACTGGCGTTACCGCATGCACCTCACCCTTGAAGATCTCAACTCTCAGAAAGAGTTCAACAACCGCATCCGCGAAGAGATCATCTCAAGCGGCCGATAAATGCAATCTGACCAATCTTAAAAATTGCCCGCTGACATGTAAAAAGTGTGTCAGCGGGCAATTTTATTTATCCGTACACGTTATTATAACGATTCTACTGACCCATTCTATTATTCCAACAACACAGCATTGACTAACCTGACTTCAAAACAACGAATAGAGTATATTGACATCCTTAGAGGACTTTGTATCCTTTGGGTAATCTGGATACATCTGCCTTCCTTAAGTTTTACCCACTACCCCCTACGGATGCCATTATTTTTCTTCCTCTCTGGAATCTTTTTCAAAGAATATGCTTTAGACGAATTCATCTTCAAAAAGATCAATACACTTCTTATCCCATTTATCTTTTTCAGTCTGATCGGATATTTCTACCAGTTGAGTATCTATGAATTTTTCAGCCATTTTTCAAGCCACGGAGAAGACGCATCCTTTGATTTATCGTCGATATTTTCAATGTTCAGTGTAATCTGGACCGGGGATGTCATACTCAATCCTCCATTATGGTTCATAGCCGCACTGCTCTTCTTTCAGATACTCCTCTATTGCATAATACGGATATTCAGATCTCTGAAATGGCGAGTCCTGAGTTGTTTGACACTATCCGCTATAATGATTCTCTCAAGCAGCAACACCGGAGCTTTCCTTTATTCCAACTTTTGGCTTTTTCCATTCTACTGCACCGGATTTCTGATCGGAAAACCACTGCTGAGATACATCGACTCCACCGGTCTCAAAAACATGTCAGCATTCATTGTCTGCGGCATAGTCATTTTCACGGCATCAATCATAATACCTGACTCCGGAAATCCCTTAGTGGCAAAAATAATTGATATTATCTCCTTTTCGATCCTGATCGCCGGATTCATTGTTCTTTTCAAATACCTCTCAAGATTCCGTTTTTTTCACTATCTGAAATTCTGGGGAAGTAACTCTTATGCCGTCTTAGGATTACATTGGGCAGCTATGCAGATTTTATCCACATTCTATTGCGTCATATTCAGCACCACACTTGCATCCACACCATCTCAGATACTGATTCTCTGTCTGACTGTCGCGACCTTATATCCTCTAATCCTTTTCCTCAACCGCTATTGTCCGATGCTTGTCGGGAAGAAAGATCTCATAAAACACAAAACTGCCGAGCGCAGTGAGCGTCCGGCAGTCACGACTCAGATGGACTGAGCCGAAGATCGTAATTTCAAAGTTTCATACCGATGCCGAAGAGGGCAAAGTCATAGAGCGTGGGATCCTCAGGGTTGAACCGGCGCAGATGTGCGGTCACCTCATCGACTGCCTTGCGGTCATTGGCCTTGCGTGTCAGCAGACCAAGCTCGCGCGAGATGTCTCCGACATGTACGTCAAGCGGGATGTAGAGCTGCGAGGGTTTCAGGACATCCCAAACTCCGAGATCGACAATGCCGTCATTTCTCACAAGCCAACGCAGTGCCATATTGACACGCTTCAGGGCAGAAGTCGCAAGATTCTGAGGCAGGCATCGCGAAGCCAGATCGGTCTTTCCGGGATCAGCAGCCGCAAGTTCACGGTTTATTGCGGCAACCAGAGTCCACGCCGGAGCCTCTGTCTCGGCAATCCGCTCATGGCGGGCAAATTCCTGCAAAGTCCCGTGTCTCGAATAAATCGCACGAAGTCCGCGCAGATAATGTTTCAGATGCCGGATGAAAAAAGTGCGGTGGATATTGACCTCATCAGGCATACCCTCATAGGCCTCGTCCATCATAAACTGATAAGGACGGTTGTCCATCATGGCCAGCATCTTGTCACAGTCGCGACAGATCATCTTGCGGTTGCCCCAGGCTATGCCTGAAGTCAGAAGCGACGTAAGTTCAATGTCGCGCAGATCCGTAAACCGATGCGGAAACTGCACAGGATCATCGCCAACGAAAGACGGCGAGTTGATTCTCGCCGCCTCCGTATCCAGTAGATCCTTAAGATCTCTTTCTGTCATGGTCTGAATATGCTTTTACTGATCAGAATATGAGTTTCGAATCAACAGCAGCTGTATCCTTGTCAGCCGAAACCGAAGCGGCAGCCTGAGGCTGGAAACCTGCCATTGCGTTGTCAACAGCTTCGATCAGCTCTTCGCTCATCTTGTCGCGCGAGATGATTATGCCTTCAGGATTGATCAGAAGGATGCAGGGAATACCTGAAATTCCATAAAGATCAGTCGGAACGGTCTGGGCATTGACAATGCAGGGCCACTGGAGATCGTGCTGCTTGATGGCTCTGAATGTGTTGTCAGGCTCATCCCATACAGCCACACCGATCACATCAAGACCTTTGTCCTTATATTTGGCATAGAGTTCCTTGATAACCTTTGTCTGACGGATGCAGGGGCCACACCAGCTTGCCCAGAAGTCAACCAGAGTGAAGCGGCCCGGTTTCACATAGTCACTGAGTTTTTCCTCCTTACCGTTATAGCTGACGGTGAAATCCTTGTAGTGCTTGCCTTCCGAGGTCGATTCCTTGGCCTGGAGAGCTGTGCGGAGTGATTCGAGACGCTTTGATTCAGCGAGAGCCTGATCCTTGGCCATTGCCGCATCAATCTCTGCGAGGCTCATCTCATAGGCGTCCTGCAAGAACCAGAAAAGACCGACAGGAGTACCGGCATTCTCGGAATAGGCCTTCTTTGAAATGCCATTGTATTCCTGTTCCAGAACCTTGGCTTTTTCCATCTGAGTGGAGTCATTCTGGTCGAGAGTGCGGAATTCCTTGACAATCTCATTGCGGCGCTGCATGTAGCTTTCAAGCTTGTCATTGAGCGGAGTACCTGATGCCTGCATTGCCTCAGAGAGCACAATGTTGCCCGGTTCGATGATCACAACCGGTCCGCGGCCGCCGTTGATGCTGACAGTTCCGATGAAAGGAGCATCGACATTACCGGAGAATTTCACAACTCCGTCTGTCACAAGAACTGAGTCGATTTTCTGGCTTTTGTCCCAGTTGATGAGATAAGCCATTGTATTATTATTGTCTGCGGGCACCGGAAGTGTCAGCGTAAAATTCGGCTGTGCGTTCAGCGAACATGCGCTCACGGCCATTGTTGCGGCTGTGAGCAGTGTTGTAATTTTTTTATTCATAATTTATGATTGGATAATTAGCTCTTAAATATTTAACGTAATCTGTTTCTACAAAGTAACTGCGAGAATGATCTTAAGAGGTTGTTTAAAAACAATAGTTAAACCTCTAAATCTCACATCAAGTATAAATTAATTTTCAAAAGTTACTTAATAATCTTTGAGACAAAAGTACAAATAATCCCTCAAACAGCCAAAACAACATTCTGAGGCAGAATAACCGACGGCTGAATGCCCCTCATTGAGCAAAAAAGACAGCCATCGGACTCCTCAGCGAAGACCGATGGCTGTTAGGTATTTGCTATATAAAAGCGGAAGTTTTACAGGCTTACATCATGCCGCCCATGCCACCCATGCCGGGAGCAGGCATTGCGGGAGCAGGATTTTCTTCTTTCTTGTCGGCGATCACACAAGAAGTTGTGAGGAACATGCCGGCGATTGAAGCTGCATTTTCAAGAGCCACGCGAGTCACCTTGGCAGGATCGATCACACCGGCTGCGAGAAGATTTTCATAAGTGTCTGTACGGGCGTTGTAACCATAGTCGCCTTCACCGTCCTTGACTTTCTGAACAACGACAGCTCCTTCTTCACCTGCATTGGCCACGATCTGACGGAGAGGTTCTTCGATAGCGCGAAGCACAATGTTGATACCTGTGGTTTCGTCATCGTTGGCACCCTTGAGGTTTTCAAGAGACTTCACGCAACGGATGTAGGCCACACCGCCGCCGGGGACGATACCCTCGGCAATAGCCGCACGGGTTGCAGAGAGAGCGTCGTCAACGCGGTCTTTCTTTTCTTTCATCTCGACTTCGCTGGGAGCGCCGATGTGGAGCACGGCAACACCGCCTGCAAGTTTGGCAAGACGTTCCTGGAGCTTCTCGCGGTCATAGTCGCTTGTGGTCTGCTCGATCTGAGCCTTGATCTGTGCGACACGTGCAGCGATGGCGTCCTTGTTTCCTGCACCGTTGACAATAGTAGTGTTCTCTTTGTTGACGGTGATCTTCTCGGCACGGCCAAGCTGATCGACAGTGGCAGTGGCAAGCTGCATGCCCTTTTCTTCAGAGATGACAACACCACCTGTCAGAACAGCGATGTCCTCAAGCATTTCCTTGCGGCGGTCACCGAAGCCGGGAGCCTTGACGGCACATACTTTCAGAGAACCGCGCAGACGGTTGACAACGAGGGTTGCGAGAGCTTCCTGATCGACATCCTCAGAGATGATCAGCAGACCGCGGCCTGACTGTGCGGTAGCTTCAAGAACAGGAAGAATATCCTTGATGTTGGAGATCTTCTTGTCATAGATGAGAATGTAGGGGCTTTCCATCACGCACTCCATCTTCTCTGTGTTGGTAACGAAGTAAGGAGAGATGTAGCCGCGGTCAAACTGCATACCTTCAACGATGTCTACGGTAGTTTCAGTTCCCTTGGCCTCATCAACGGTGATCACACCTTCTTTCTTCACCTTCTTCATGGCCTCGGCGATCAGATGGCCGATAGCCTCGTCATTGTTTGCAGAGATACGGGCAACGTCCTCGATCTTCTTGAAGTCATCGCCGACCTCCTGGCTCTGAGCCTTGATGCCTTCAACCACAACGGCAACAGCACGGTCGATACCACGCTTGATATCCATCGGGTTGGCACCGGCAGCAACGTTCTTGAGACCTACGTTGATGATTGCCTGGGCGAGAACGGTTGCGGTTGTAGTACCGTCACCTGCGTCATCACCGGTCTTGGAAGCAACTTCCTTGACGAGCTGTGCGCCCATGTTCTGGAACGGATCCTCAAGCTCAACCTCACGGGCCACGCTGACACCGTCCTTGGTGATATGGGGTGCGCCGAACTTCTTCTCGATAATCACATTGCGGCCTTTGGGACCGAGTGTGACTTTAACTGCGTCTGCAAGAGCGTCAACGCCCTTTTTAAGCTCTTCACGAGCCTTTATGTCGAATTTTATTTCTTTTGCCATTTTTCTGTAATTTTTTTTAGAGTTGATAATTATTTCTCAAGAACAGCCAGAATGTCGCTCTGACGCATGATGAGATATTTTGTGCCTTCGAGTTCCACTTCGGAGCCTGCATATTTGCCGAAAAGGACTTCGTCGCCGGCTTTTACAACCATTTCTTCGTCCTTAGTGCCGTTGCCGGTAGCGACCACCGAGCCGCGGAGAGGTTTTTCCTTGGCAGTGTCAGGAATGATGATGCCGGCGGCAGTGACTTCTTCAACAGGAGTGGGAATAATGAGCACTCTGTCTGCTAATGGTTTGATATTCATAAGTTCCTAATATTAGTTATTTGGTTAATTTATATTATTTATTTCCTTTATCCGCATCTTATATATAATATATATGACACGGTTTCCATCATTAAACAGGAGCACAAACCGTGCCAGTCTTCATCTCTGTCAGTCCCGACTGACAAATTGGCAATTTCTCCCGGACGTCAAGACAAAACAAATGCCGGCCGGCAATGATGCCGACCGGTACTTTAAACATTTGAACGGAAGTTTTGGTTCGCTCTGCCTATTCTCAGGCCTTGCGCAAACCGTCCTCAATCTCTTTATGCGACTCCTCCATAAGCGCAGCCAGATCATGGCCCTCTGCCGCAGGATAGATCGGTTTGTGGATTGTCAGATATATATGACCCGGAACGGGCATTTTCTTAAAGCGCGGCAAGACGTCAAAGGCGCCGTCGATTGTCAGTGGCACAACAGGCAGATTGAACTCTACCGCCAGGCGGAAAGCTCCTTTCTTGAAGCGGGCCATCTTACCGGTCCATGATCTCGCGCCTTCAGGGAAAACCACCAGCGACATGCCACCGCTCAGCTGACGCTCGGCCTGCTGCATGGTGCGCCGTGTGGCCGATACGGAGGAATTGTCCACAAAAATCTGCTGCGACCACGCACATGCCCAGCCGACAAAAGGAATCTTCCGCAGACTCTGCTTCATCATCCAGCGGAAATTATGTCCGAGATAGCCGTAAATTGTAAAAATGTCATACGCCCCCTGGTGGTTGGCAACGAACACATAGCTGACTTTCGGATCTATATTCTCGCGCCCTCTGACAGTCACTCTGACAAAGGCGAGCAAGCAGAACAGCCTGGCCCATAAAATCTGAGGATAGTAGCCCCACCATCGCCCGAAACCGAGAGCCGAGCCGGCAACAGCGACGACAGCCGCAATGACAGTTGCCACTGCGAGCAATGGAATCATTATCAGAACCTGATAAATGCGATAGAGAATAATCATGGATATTGTGAGATAAAATCGCAGCAAAAATACACAATATTCGCTATATTTTCAAAAAATGTGCAATTATACTGACAGATTTTTTCATCTGTCACTCCTCCGGACATTCTTCAGTGCCTGTCAGCGCTTCTTCGGCTGGATATTCAAGCGGTACTGCAAAGAGAAAAGCAGATAGCGTGGCAAAGCATTGGAGTAGCTGACAGTACGTCCGGCGGCGTTGACGGCATAGTTGACATTGGAAAGCTGACGCAACATGTCGAAACCGTCGACCATAAACACCCATTTCTTTGCCCGCGGCGGACAATATGTCAGACGCATGTTCCAGATGGCATCAGTGGTGTCAAGTTCCTTAATGCCATAGCCCTTACGGGAGTAGAATATGAAGTCGGTACTGATTCCAAAGCCGCCCGGCAGTCTGAACTGGCCGATAAATCCGTAATTCAGATGATCGGCATCAATCGCAGCAAAATCCTCGCGCGACGATGTCGTGTGACGGTTTGTATAGTCAACACCCAGCTGAAGGCTCTGTTGGCCGATCTGCCATGTCAGCCCCAGCTTCTCGCTCAAAGTCCATGTGCGGACTTTCGAAAGAGCCGGCTCATCGAGATCCACCCCGATCATATCGCTGTAACGCATGAGATTCGCATTTGTATTGGACGACAGCGAAAACTGATCCTTGCTACCGAACTGGAACGAAAAATTGTCAGTCAGTGCCGCAGAGGAGTTGCCGTTGACATTATAGGTGCGGATCCGGCGCACACCGGTCGACGTATTGTAGACATAGCCTCGCGTCAGAGCATCATCTGTCCATGAATAGCTTCCGCGCAGCATATTCATAATGTGGCGCACTTCAGGAGTGTATTTCCATTCCAGGCTATGAGTGTGTTTATACTCAAGTTTCAAGTCAGGATTGCCCTCCGTGATGTTGAGCGGATCCGAATCATTGACCACATCGACCATATCCATCAGATTAGGCGTTTTCGGTTCTATAATCCAGCGGTATACCATAAAATTGCGGAACTGCCGCCTTTTGCGCTTTCCGCCGACCCGCCCTAAACCCAGGTCGATGTGGATATCGGATTTTGCGGCCTTGACAAAGAAATCACTGCGGGTGACCAGATAGTCACGTCCGTCACGCCAATAGTCCAGATGACTGTGTTTCAGTGCAAGCGATGGTGTAAACAGGATATTGAGAGAATTTCCGTTACTGAATCCGGTGTCATACCACACCACTGGTTTCAGAGTATGCGTATTTTCAATCAGGCGCGAAGTGTAACTGTTGGCCGGATCGAACGAATCAAGATAACCGGCAGGAATCACCCCGAAAATTCCCATATCGGGAAGGCGGTCGAGCGCATACATATAGGAATCTTTTTCCTGATCAAGAAAACGATACTCATAATTCAGACTGAAACTGAAATTTCTATATCCGGTAGAGTATGTAAGATTATTGATCAGAGTCAACGTATGGTTCGGAGAATTGTCGAAAAACTGACGGCGGCGATAAGCCGGAACCGGATCAGCACCATAGTTGATGTTGTGGTCACGCCAACGTTCTTCTTTATTCTGCCTGTATTTCACCCCGATTTCAATTGATATCCGGTCTCTTGATTTCGGTATCTTATATGCAAAATTCGGAAAAGCCTGCCCTTCCCAATCTCTGCTTGCCCCGTCAGTGCGGGTGATCGAACGGTTGATTATGGCGTCGAGCCTCTCCGGAGTCCCGTCAGAATAAATCGCCTCCAGAGCCTTCATTGTAATGTCTTTCTGCTCGCTGTCAAACGTTGCGCCGACGGAATATGACTCGTTATCCTTGCGGGTATAACGTCCTTTGAGAAAAAGTCCGTACATTATCTGCTGTTTCATCCGGCGCAATACATGCTGGGTCTGGATTTTGGTCTCGCGGTTGCGGCTATTGTCAAAACTGTTTTCATAAGTGTCTCCTCCGGCCAGGAAATTTGTACGGGCCGTAGTCAGGCGATTGTTGTTTGTTGTCTGCTCGAATGTCAGATAACCGTTGGCCTGACGGTCGCGTTCCGGACTCTCATAGTCATAATTGAAACCGCCCATGCTATATTTTTTGGTCCCTGACGGCATCATTTCCGGTGTCCATGTGTCATTCTTGCCCGGCTGACGGTTGTCGTTGAGATTGTTGACATTGCCGAGAAGTGTCAGGCGCGTTGTCGGGTTGAACCATGAGGCAAAGAGCCTCCCGGTGTAGCGGTCCTCAGTACCGTAGCCACCCTGGGCATTGACAATCAGACCTACATTATACTCCCGCTTGAGTCTGACATCCATCGTCAGATGCTTTTGACGCGACGGATCGTCGAGCCACTTTTCCTCCTCTGTCTGCCCCTTATAAACTTCGACACTCTTGACCGTATAGGCCCCGATGTTCTCAAGCATCAGTTTATTGTTTCCGTCAAGAAACTTTTTGCCGTTGAGCAGCAGCGACTCGACAAACTCGCCGTTTACCTTGATCTGTCCGTCGTCATTCAGTTCGGCACCCGGCAGCTGTGCGATCAGAGCGTCAAGCATCGACCCTTCGGCCAGCTGAAAAGCATCGGCATTATAGACAATCGTATCACCTTTATTATAAAACTTAATCTTGGAGGCAGTGACCGTCACTTCGCCCAATTTATGAGGAGCGCGGTCGAGATAGACAGTCGGAACTTTGCGTGTCGCTTCACGCTTTCCAACATTCTCCACTCTGTAAGTCACAGTTTGCGTCATGTATCCCTCACACGCCACGTCAAACACATAAGTCGAATCCTTGCGCTGCACGGGAATAGAAAAAAACGAGATCTCACTCATCTCTCCCATCTTATAGCGCATTGTTTTCGTCTCTTTGATGGTATCCGACGGATTGCCCTCCGCATCAAACAAAATGATCATGGCCTTCAGAAGATCCGTTTTTCCGACAGATTCCTTGATCTGACCTGTCAGCCAGAAATCACGATCAACGGAATATGCATTAAAGACAACCGACAAATATAATGTAAACAAAATTAACTTTTTCATGGCTAAATGCAAAGGTATGAACATCAAAATTCCCAGCAACGATTTATTTAGTTAAATAATACTAATAAATCAGCGCAATGTTTTACACCTAATAATATTATAGAAATAATCTATCGGACTCTTCACACAACAACGTCACACCGCCCGCACAATACCAGAAATGAAAAATGTTATAGGGTGTTTCATAGCAAAAGTTAAATTCTCACACATGAAATTATTGACAGAAAAAAACAACAATACCGTCGCCTGCGAAAGTTTTGGGCGCCTATGACTCTTCATATCAGTCACATAGCTCGCTATGCTCCTTCGATTCAGATCCATATCCATCTCAAAACTTTCGCTCAGATTTTAACTCTTGTTATGAAACACCCTCTTAAACTTTCTTTCGTCCCGGTTAAAGAAATTTTTCTTTAATCCTTGTAAAGACCGATGTTTTGCCGTAACTTTGCGCTATAAAACAGTTCAATAGCATCAATTTCCTAATTCATTTAAATAACTTTAATCCATTTCCAAACTACTATGTGGTTAACTTGCTCATCCATAGGAAGGAAGTTCGTGATGGCACTCACGGGCTTATGCCTTGTCCTATTTGTCACGTTTCACTGTCTGATGAACGGTGTGGCTATCTTCTGGCCCGACGGTTATAATGCAGTCTGCGCTTTCCTTGGTGCCAACTGGTATGCACTGGTTGCATCTATGGGTCTCGCCGCGCTTTTCATCATCCACATCTGCTATGCCTTGTGGCTGACTATTCAGAACCGCAAGGCCCGTGGCAACGACCGCTACGACGTGGTCCGCAAACCCGCTCAGGTTGAATGGGCATCGCAGAACATGCTCGTGCTCGGTATCGTGGTCATCGCCTTCCTTGTAGTTCACCTCATCCAGTTCTGGGCAAAAATGCAGCTCGCTGAGATCATGGGTGTACACGAACCCGATCCTCAGAACGGTATCTACTTCATCAATGTAGCCTTCAGCTGCATCTGGACTCCGATCATCTACATCATCGGCTTCATCGCTCTCTGGTTCCACATGAACCACGGTTTCTGGTCAATGTTCCAGAGCTGCGGATGGGACAATGACACCTGGCTCCCCCGCCTCAAGGCAATCGGCTGCTGGTGGACCACCATCGTTGTCCTCCTGTTCATCATCCAGGCCATCGTGTTCACAATCCGTGCCAACAGCGGATGTTTTTAATCTTATTCCGTAAATAATATCACAACCACAGATATGGCAGATATCAAAAAACTTGAGGGCATGATCGACTCTACCCCCATCATGAAGGATTACGCCGACATCGAATCCTCAGCCTTACCTGAATATCAGATCGACTCCAAGATCCCCGAAGGGCCTCTCGCCCAGAAGTGGACCAACTATAAGGCACATCAGAAACTCGTCAACCCCGCCAACAAGCGTAACCTCGACGTTATCGTTGTCGGCACAGGCCTGGCCGGCGCATCTGCCGCCTCGACCCTCGGCGAACTCGGTTTCAACGTGCTCAACTTCTGCATCCAGGACTCACCCCGCCGCGCTCACTCAATCGCAGCTCAGGGCGGTATCAATGCAGCCAAAGACTATCAGAACGACGGCGACTCAATCTATCGCCTCTTCTATGACACTATCAAGGGTGGTGACTTCCGCTCACGCGAAGCAAACGTCTACCGTCTTGCCGAAGTGTCAAACAACATCATCGACCAGTGTGTGGCCCAGGGCGTTCCCTTCGCACGTGAATACGGCGGTCTGCTTGCCAACCGTTCATTCGGCGGCGCACAGGTGTCACGTACATTCTACGCAAAAGGTCAGACAGGCCAGCAGCTCCTTCTCGGCGCTTACGCCTCTCTCAACCGTCAGATCAAGAAAGGCACAGTGAAGTCATTCAACCGTCGCGAAATGCTTGACGTTGTCATCATCGACGGACGTGCCCGCGGTATCATCGTCCGCAACCTCATCACCGGTGAGATCGAACGCTATGCTGCTCACGCAGTTGTGCTCGCGACCGGCGGTTACGGCCGTGCATTCTTCCTCTCGACCAACGCAATGGGCTGCAACGGCTCTGCCGCTGTCCAGGCTTTCAAGAAGGGTGCCTACCTCGCAAACCTCGCCTTCACCCAGATCCACCCCACCTGTATCCCCGTCCACGGCGAAGATCAGTCCAAGCTGACCCTCATGAGCGAATCGCTCCGTAACGACGGCCGCATCTGGGTTCCCAAAAAGAAAGAAGACGCAGAAGCAATCCGCGCCGGAAAGAAAAAACCGACCGACATTCCCGACGAAGACCGCGACTTCTATCTCGAACGCCGCTATCCGGCCTTCGGTAACCTCTGCCCCCGTGACATCGCAAGCCGTGCCGCCAAGGAACGCTGCGACGCCGGCTATGGCGTAGGTACAGGCAACGCCGTTTATCTCGACTTCAAATACGCCATCAACCGTCTGGGCGAAGACGTTGTCCGCGACCGCTACGGAAACCTCTTCGACATGTATCAGATGATCTCCGATGACAACCCCTACGAGACCCCGATGATGATCTTCCCCGCAAGCCACTATACAATGGGTGGTATCTGGGTTGACTACGAACTTCAGACTTCTGTCAAAGGTCTCTTCGCAATCGGCGAATGTAACTTCTCTGACCACGGTGCAAACCGTCTCGGCGCATCTGCACTCATGCAGGGTCTGGCCGACGGTTACTTCGTGCTCCCCTACACAATGCAGAACTATCTGAGCGACCAGATCAAGGTTCCCCACTTTACAACCGACTCGAAGGAATTCGACGAAGCCGAAAAAGCTGTCCGTGCCCGCATCGACAAGCTCATGGCAATCAAGGGTACCAAATCGCCGGACCAGATCCACAAGCGCCTCGGCCATGTGATGTGGAACCTCGTCGGCATGGGCCGTACTCTCCAGACTCTCGTCAAGGCTCTCGACGAAATTGAAGAAGTACGCAAGGAATTCTACTCTGATCTCCGCATCGTAGGCCGTGCCGATGACCTCAACACCGAACTCGAAAAGGCTCTCCGCCTGGAGGACTTCCTTGTCATTTCAAAGATGATGGCTATCGACGCCCTCAACCGCAACGAATCCTGCGGCGCTCACTTCCGCGAGGAATATCAGCTTGCCGACGGTGAAGCTGCTCGTAACGACAAGGACTATATGTATGTCAGCTGCTGGAAATACACCGGCGACAACGAAAAGCCCGTGCTTCTCAAAGAACCTCTCAACTACACCGAGATCAAGGTTCAGACCCGTAACTACAAATCATAATCCTCCCCACACCACTTAAACATTGCAAGTAAAATGGAACATACTATAAATGTAAACCTCAAGATTTGGCGTCAGCGTGGTCCCAAGGAGCCGGGTTCTTTCCAGACCTACCGCGTTGAGAACGTCTCAACCGGAAGCTCTTTCCTTGAAATGCTCGACATGCTCAACCAGCAGCTCATCGACCGCAACGAAGAGCCCGTAGTCTTTGACAGCGACTGTCGCGAAGGCATCTGCGGCATGTGTTCTCTCTACATCAACGGACACCCCCACGGTCCCGTTCAGGGAATCACCACCTGCCAGCTCCACATGCGTAAGTTCAACAACGAGGACACTATCACCATCGAGCCTTGGCGTTCTGCCGCATTCCCCGTGATCCGCGACCTCATGGTCAACCGCAACGCCTTCGACCAGATCCAGCAGGCCGGCGGTTATGTATCGTTCAACTGCGGCGGCGCTCCTGATGCCAACAGCCTCCCGATCTCGAAGGAAGTTGCTGACATCGCTATGGACTCTGCAACCTGCATCGGTTGCGGTGCCTGCGTAGCTGCCTGCAAGAACGGCTCTGCAATGCTCTTCGTCAGCGCCAAGGTTAGCCAGTTCGCTCTCCTGCCCCAGGGCCAGGTTGAACGTGCTCGCCGTGCCCGCGCAATGGTCAAAAAGATGGACGAACTCGGATTCGGCAACTGTACCAACACCGGTGCATGTGCTGCTGAATGTCCCAAGAACGTTCCTCTGAGCAACATCGCCCGCCTCAACCGCGAATTCATCAAAGCCAAGTTAGCTGACTGATCACATTGACCTGACAGTCACGAAACTGACATAAAACGCTTGATGCGCCCGAACGGTCTCCACTCTGACCGTCGGGCGCATCTTTCATTATCACCGACAAAACAGCGGTCCCCGCAAAGCGGCTTTCGGTTGAAGCGCTTTTGCGGGGACCGCTGTCTGATGCCGGTGCTGAACACCTACGGATCGGAATTATGACCGATTTTGCAGCATCCTGATTCTAATTGAGGGTCATGACTGTTTGCTGTGACGTCCGTAGGCCTGGGCCATACGCGTATGATATGAACGCTTGGCATAGCCAGGACCGTTGTAGCCGCGGGCAAATGCAGCCCAGTTCTTAGCCTTGAGATGCTTGACCAGTCCGGTCGATGTTATGAAACTGGCAAACATATCGAGCTGATCACGTTCGGAGCGTGACATCCGGCAGACAAAATCATCGAGACTCTCCGCCCCACACTTCTTCCAGTTGAACCCTCCGATCTGAAACATCCCCCAGAAAGTGCCTTCGACAGCAGCATGGGGATTGATAGATCTGGCAGCTTCAAGACGCTGATGGGCACGGGTCTGCGATCCGCGTGACGACGCGAATACCACAGAATGTGACTTGCTGTATTTCGAAAGATTCACACCGCGCCTTGTGGCAAAACGGCGGAACATTGAGAGATCGAAGTTGATCAGAGGTTTACCTGGAGAAGCGAACCCTTCGTGAGTCCGTCCGGCCTCGATCTCGACAACAGCCTTGATAGCTGCGACTTCGACTCCAAGTTCAGCGGCAACTTCTTCGAAGTCCGCCTCGGTCAGTGTCAGGATTGTGTCTGTCGGGAGTGCGAGCAGATCGCATCCCTTGATCGTTGACGACAGAGAATCAGCGGCATGCTGCCCTGAGCTGTTGTCAGTCATTGAAAATAAAAGCGACGAGAGGAGAATGGAGAGTGAAAAGAGAATTAATCGTCGTAACATGAATAAAATAAATTGATGAAACATCGGCAGCACCCTCCGGCGCGGCCCGTAGCAGCAAAGTATGTCCGAAAAACGGACACACCATAATATTATAGACGCTTCAGGAGCGAAAAAGTTTAATTACATAATCTGGCACGCCTTCACGGCGCCTGTTTGGAGAAAGGGGAAACCGGCGTCTCTCAGCGTTATGATTAGACTGAGAGACTGCCGGTTAGGATATTTTTTTTATTTCTTCAGCTCGCCGACTTTTTCAAGGGTGCGCTTGAGCTGGCCCCAGAAACGTTCAACAGCGGGAATGTACATGCTCTCCGACGGAGAATGCACGTCGCGCAGAGTCGGACCGAATGAAACCATGTCGAGATAAGGATATTTGGTGAGGAACAGTCCGCATTCCAGACCGGCATGGATTGCCTTGATGGCAGGCTCGACACCATAAAGTTCCTTATAGGCATCGCGGGAGATCTTCATGATCGGAGACTCCAGATTGGGCTGCCATCCGGGATAACCGTCACCGTGCTCTACACGGGCACCTGCAAGCAGGAAGACTGCCTCGACCTGACGGGCGATATCCCATTTGCGCGACTCAACCGAACTGCGCTGGCTGGTGGTGACAACAATCGTATTGTCAGGAGCCATCTTGACAGAAGCAAGGTTGGTTGAGGTTTCAACCAGATTTTCAAGCTCACGGCTCATGGAGATAACTCCGTGGGGAGCACAATAGATCGCACGGATCAGATTAAGTGAAGTCTGCTGGTCGATGGTGAATTCCGGAGTGTCGACACTCTCCATCGTAACCTTCAGGCCGGGTTCAAGGCCTTTGTATTCATTTTCCAGATCGGCGATGTAGTGATTGAGCATTGTGCGCACCTCTTCCTTGCGAGAAGTGTGGACACCGATCACTGCATGAGCCGCACGTGGAATGGCATTGCGGAGGTTGCCGCCGTCGATTTCAGAGACAACCACTTCATGCTTGCCTGAAAGCTGGAACAGGAAACGGGCAAGAAGTTTGTTGGCGTTGGCACGGCCAAGGTGGATGTCACCGCCTGAATGACCGCCGTTGAGACCTTCGATGCTTATCTTGAAATACATGAAATCAGAAGGAGCGAATGAACGCTTGTAGGTGAAGAATGCCTGTGTGTCTACACCGCCGGCACAGCCTACAAAGATTTCAGCATCATCCTCAGAGTCGAGATTGAGAAGCATAGTGCCTGCGATCATGTCCTCTCCGAGATTGTTGGCACCGGTCATGCCGGTCTCCTCATCCACTGTAAAGAGTGCTTCGAGAGGACCGTGTTCGTAAGTGTCGTCAATCAGAGCGGCAAGAGAGGCTGCCATGCCTATGCCATTGTCAGCACCGAGAGTAGTTCCCTTGGTGCGGATCCAGTCACCGTCAATCACTACGGGGATCGGACTGTTGGCGAAATCGAAATTCTTGTCATTTGATTCGCAGACCATATCCATGTGGCCCTGCATAATGACAGTGGGAGCGTTTTCATGGCCCGGAGTTGCCGGCTTGGTGATAACCACATTGCCAACCTTGTCAGTCTTTACTTCAAGATTGTGCATTTTTGCGAAGTCCAGCAGATACTGGCGGATTTTTTCCTCCTTCTTTGAAGGACGGGGGATCTTGGTGATCTCGTCAAAAATCGCGAACACCTCGCGTGGCTGAAGATCTTTGATTTCCATATCAGGTAATTAATTAGTGTTAAATTTGATGGATTTCGGTCACTAAATTATAAAATAAAATTGATATACGCGCAAAAATTTCGAGCAAATTGCTACTTTTGCATCGTAAAAGTCCAAATTGACAATGAAAACCTTACTCATCACAGTCCTCTTAGCTGTTGTTCTCGTTGGATTCGCGATAGTGGCCTTAGGTGTTAAAGTGCTATTTGTCAAAGGCGGACGCTTCCCGTCAGGCCATGCCCATGATCTGCCGGAACTGCGTCGGAGGGGAATAGGCTGTGCCCACGGCGGCGCTCAAAACCAAAGCCCGAAACGATAATATCATTTATATACAGTACATATATACCAATTTCTTAACATGAACAAGTTAGCAATATCAGCTTCATCGCTGCTTCTAAGTCTCATGGCCCTCAGCACTACTTCTTGCGGCGGCTCTTCAACAACCGAAGCCGCTGCCGATGCCACCGCCTCGACAGCAGCAGCCGATAGCGAAAGCTCTCCGAGCCTTAACATCCGCTACATCGACTCCGATTCGCTGATGACGCACTACAATCTCGCCAAAGATTTTCAGGAAGCCTCCATGCGCGCCGTTTCCAAAATTGAAGGTGCACGCCAGTCTAAAGCAACTGAAATTCAGAAATTCGCGGCTGCAATCGAGCAGAAAGGTCGCAGCAACGGATATCTTACTGAAGCAAGCTACAATGCCGACATGCAGAAACTTCAGAAAATGCAGGCTGATGCTGAAAACTATCTTGCAAACCTCAGCCGCAATACTGAAAACGAGCTCGCCCAGCAGCAGCTTCAGCTCAATGACTCGATCGAGAACTACATCAAGATCTACAATGCCTCCAAAGGCTATGACGCCATTCTCTTCAAGGCTGCCGGCGTATATTTCAACCCTGCTCTTGACATCACAAACGAGATCATCGAAGGTCTTAACTCACGCTACAACAAAGTAGGCGACGCCAAATAAGATCACGACATAAGCAAAACTTATTCAATACCGAAGGCTGTCTTTCACAATCATGGAAGACAGCCTTTGATATAAAATTCAAACCAAATCAGTATCTTTGCGGTTGGATTTCAAATTTAGCCAAAGGGAATTGAAATGAGCGACAGAATACGAGGTATCTTTCCCGGACTTAGAGGATGCAAGCCACAATATGTGTTAGGCACTAATGACGGAAACGAGCGCACATCGAACGTGACCGAGGAGAAAATCCGTGATGCCATCGATGACATTGAGGATAACGGGTGTGTATACCTTGAAAAATGTGTTCCGGTAGTGTTGGTCCGCTATGCCGAAGCATATTCCATTGATTATTACAAGGACGGCAGCATTGCGGTGTGTTTCAGAGTCAACGGATATCTGCTGCGGATGTGGCGGTCAGACATTGATTGCGACGTGGCAGCTGATATGATGTGTGATTTCTTCCGCAACGCCTCACTCCCCGACATGACCGCCTGGCATTGTCAGAAAATCTATCCGGAGCAGGAAGAGGCGAAAGAGCGGCTGTGTGTGGATGGCGAGGATTTCCGATACTTCGGATGTCAGGATGTGGTTGGTGCATTGGAAAACATTATAGAGGGCAAATCGCTATGGATGCTTTATGATTTCACAAAAGGCGATGTCGGATATGTCAACATCCGCAGGCGTGACAATGATGCGGCTCCGACCGCCGTTTATAAAGTTGAATATGTCAGATGGACTGAGCCGGCTCCGATTGGCTTCAGAGGTGTAGTTTCTGATGCCGGACTTCTGCGAAGCTGGCTGTGGAGTCTGATTGAAGGCGAGAGATTGCCCGACCCTCTGAGCTGTTGGGAGGAGTTTGACGTAAACGACCATTTTGGGAGACTGGTATTCAGATTTTTAGACAACGACAAGAATCAAGAATAATGAAAGGAGAATATAGCACAGCTGTTGAGACTGCTGTCAAGCTGATCTGGTCGAGTTTCGACCGTGAGAAAATACGCCAGGGCTATGCGATGCTCATGCAGGCAGCGCAACAGGGCGATGCCGATGCTCTGGCATTCATTGCCCGCTGTTTCATGGGCGAGGAATATGTATGGGCACAGGCCGGATTTAATTTTGACGAAGCCAACGCCTCTAAGCTGATGCAGAAGAGCGCGATGATGGGGAGTGCCACCGGCGTTCTATGTGCTGCGCGAAGCGTTAATCTCACCCCCTCAGTGGAACGGGCAATGCCGTTTGCCTCGTTTAAGGAAGCGTTTGATGAGATTCTTGGCCAGGCTGAGCGTGGCGACGCGTTCTGCTGCTATATGGTCGCCAACGTTTATTTCTGGGGCGACTATCTGCGTGTAGAGTCCGACTATGCCAAGCAATTCAAAGATGAAAGAGATTATAACGCATGGGCGTGGCCGATAGCAAAGGTGTGGTACGAA
>NZ_JAIDEN010000112.1 GCF_029054785.1 Duncaniella sp. | reverse complement strand
CTCTCTGATAAGACTGACATCACTGCGGAGTTTAATCCTGCATTTGTTGCTATACTCCAGCAAAAAGGATATATCGACAATATTCACCATATCACATGTGCTGATGTGAAGGATATAACAGAGGTGGACGTAATGGGCGCAGAATTAACATCTCTAAGGGGCATTGAATATTTCTCAGCTTTGACCGTACTGTTTTGTGATGACAATCAGCTGACATCTTTGGATATGGGGTATAACGCCTTGCTGGAATACTTGTTTTGCTCGGGGAATCAACTGACTTCTTTGAATATAAGTAGAAACGCTGCTTTAAAAACCTTGGAATGTAATGATAATCAGCTGACATCATTAGACGTAAGTCAGAATAAAGGCTTGGAAATGTTGAACTGCTTTAGAAACCAATTGACATCCTTAGACATAAGTCATAATGTTGCAATCACTCACTTGGCTTGCTCTGAAAACCAATTGAAGAACTTGGATGTAAGCCATAACATCATTCTGACATCGTTATGGTGCGATAAAAATCAACTGGCATTCTTAGACTTAAGCCACAATATAGATCTGGGGTATTTGGAATGTCAAGATAACCATTTAGTCAATCTGGATTTAAGTCAAAATACTTCGCTGTGGGGATTGAACTGCAAAAACAACCCGGGAAATGGCGGCGTTTTCGAGGTGACTCTTTGGGTAGGAAGCAAATTGAAGGCATATACGGAGTCATGGGAATATGATGGACAAACAGTGGCTGTGAAATACATTAAAAATTAAAGGATTAATAATGGCGTAACACAAATTTAATTAGCATGAATACAGTATTGATTGTAGATGCCTCCGACTCCGACCGTCGGATTATGGCTGGCTTGCTTGTCAAGTCTGGCTATGAGCCGATAGCAGTTGAGACGATGGAGGCAGCAAAAGACGAGGTGGCAAAGCTGCCACCCGGCGCAGTGATTGTCGCGGATTGCAAACTCCCCCGATGGCTCTGCCAAAGAGTTAGTTAACTGGCTAAAACTGGAACGTAAGGACTTTCCGGTAATAGCCATAGTAGAACGCCTCGGTGACCCTGAAGCAACCCAAGTGATGGCGGATCATGGAGCGGTGAATGTCGTTCAACGTCCCTCCATAGACAAGCAGCTTCCCGAACTGGTGAAAAAGTATGTCCGAGATGTCGATGATGTAATCTTTGCTAAAGGCGGACTGATTCATCGTCAAAGCAAGGAGTTCTGTGAGATAGAAAAATCTATCCGTCAGATTGCCTCTACCGATGTAAATGTGGTGATCATTGGCGAAAGCGGAATGGGTAAAGAAATGATTGCTCTCGAAATATATCGTCTGAGCAACAGGTCCGGAAACTCACTCATGGAAATTGAAGCCGGTAGTGCTGCACTTGTCGGTAAGGATAACCCGGAATCAGGTAGAAGCAAGACCTACAATCGGATAAAAGGTTATTTCAATGACACTAAAGGAGGCACCTTAATCATCAAGAATATACATCTTCTTGATATCGAGAAACAATCAGTGCTTCTTCACATTCTTTCAGAGGAGCATCCTGACGTCAGGGTCATCTGTACCGCAGAGCCTGAACTGTTGGAGATGGTCAGAGAAAAGACCTTTCGACCGACTTTGTTCTACGAATTGCGGCAGCTTGATATAAATGTGCATCCGCTGCGACACTTGAAAGAAGACATCCCGATTATTGCGGACTACTTCCTTCAAAATTACGCTGAAGACAATGGAGAGCCACCCAAGAGACTGTCAGCGTCGGCTGTCAAGTTGCTGAAACAACACAGTTGGCCCGGCAACATCCGAGAATTGAAGGTTACAATTCTTCTCGCCGCACAAAATGTCGAAGGCACGCTAATCAATGCCGATGACCTCACAATATGTCAGGCGACTCCTATAATGAAAGAAAGTCTTTTGCTTCGTGATGAAAAGGAGGAGCGACGACGAATTTTTGCATGAAATCGAACTCGGAAAACGGCAACGTGGCCGTAATCTCAGATATTTTTCGTAACTTCACGTACATT
>NZ_JAIDEN010000111.1 GCF_029054785.1 Duncaniella sp. | reverse complement strand
CTTGTTATTGTTCTTTGCGCGCCCGGGTTGTTTCTGTCGTGCGTCCGGGGACGGGTTTATAGTGCGGGCGGGGTGGGACAGCGGTGGTTGAGGTGAAGCCCTCCGAGATTGAAATCGTTGCACAGATCGAAATGACCGTGGATCACCAGCCGGTCGTGAAATCCCTGTGGGATCGCTTCGATCACGCGGCGGATGTCATTGCGCGAAGCCTCCGGATGGCGCAGATGGACTTTGTCCCAGCCGGCCTCAAGGAGGGCGCGGACTGCGGTCGCTTCGCGGAGTTCGTCGTCAAGTCGCTCAGGTGTGATTGCTATCCTTATCATGCGGAGAGGTTCTCGTCTAAGTTTTTCCTGCGGGTTGGTCAGTCACATGTCGGCTGTCAGCCTCCGTAAAACGCTTTTATGATGACAATATCGTCATTCTCTGAGAGCTTGTGCGATTGTCTCAGCACGGCCGGAATGACTTTCCCGTTGACGGCTGTGGCGATCCCCTGCGGTTTGATTTCCTTGGCGTCGAGCGCGTCCTGGAGCGATGCGCCCTCCGGAAGGCTGATGACTACTTGGTTGACTTTGACTGTCATGGTCGTTGCTTTTATTTTTGCTGCGTTTTGGGGTTGAAATTCTTTAGACGGCGAGGGGAGAAGAAATGATTGACCGGACCGTGGCCGCGGCCTGTCGTGATCCAGGATCCGGCCTCAAGCGCATGTGTCACATATAATTTGGCCATGCCGACGGCTTCCTTCAGCTGGTAGCCGAGTGCGAGATATGACGCGATTGCCGATGACAGTGTGCATCCGGTTCCGTGGGAATTTTTTGTGTCGACGGCATCTGCTTTCAGTTCGATTGTCTCGCCGGTGGCGCTGAGGTGCAGAATGTCGACTTTGATGTCTGTCCGGTCGGTGTCGCCCCCTTTTATGAGGATGTTGCGGCAGCCGAGCCGGCGCAGTGATTCGATCTGCTCTGCGGTGTCCGACGATCCGGTCAGGGCCTTGGTCTCCATCTGATTTGGGGTGACAAGTTCTGCCAGAGGGAAAATGCGCTTCGTCAGGACTTCAACGGCATCTTTTTCGAGCAGCATGGAGCCGGATGTCGATACCATCACCGGGTCTACGATCAGATTTTGCGGACGGTAGTGCTCAAGACGCTCTGCGACTGCGCTTGCGGCTTCCGCATTGCACAGCATTCCGACCTTGATGGCAAGCGGGGGAATGTCGGTCATGACCATGTCGATCTGGTCGGCGACAACTTCAGGGCTGACCGGCATGATGGAGCGGACTCCGGTGGTGTTCTGGGCTGTGATGGAGGTTATCGCCGACATGGCATAACAACCGATGGCCGACATCGTCTTGATGTCAGCCTGAATTCCGGCACCTCCGGAAGAGTCTGAGCCAGCGATTGTAAGAGTTGGATAGTATGTTCTCATCGCGCTTTATTCTGTGTTAGTCTGACCCCGTATGCCCTGAAATCACGTTTCGGATTTCCGGCAGTCCCTGTGGGCCGGCTGAGGATTTTCTGTCCGTCATGCAACAGACTGACAAAGCGGTTGAGGCAAAGTCAAGAGCAATCCCTTCGGCGGTACTAACCGCATCAGGTTCAGAGGGTATTATCTCAGCGGCATCAATCTGAAGTCCGCACCCCTTTGTCGCCGCAAAGTTAGGGTTTTATTCGTGATTTTCCAAATAAAAAAGTCGCCGATGTGTCGCTAACAGATCACATCGGCGATGTTTGCTGTCAGAGGCCGTTTTTTCAACGGACACTGAAATTTTTCGGTTTGTTTTTCGCGGTTCGGAGTTCCGGATTATTTCACGATGCCTTTTTCGAGATATTCGGCAAGGTTGGTGCGGACCTGTTCTCCGGCGCGCTCAATAGCTACTTTCGCCATATCGGCATCTACCATGAGGTTGACGAGCTGTTCGAACGATGTCTTCTTTGACGGATCCCATCCGAGCTGCTTGCGGGCTTTGGTCGGGTCGCCCCAGAGGTTTACAACGTCGGTCGGACGGTAGAAGTCGGGAGAAACTTCAATGACTACCTTTCCGGTCTTCACGTCAATGCCCTTTTCATCGGCGCCTTCGCCTTCGAAGCGGAGTTCGATGCCTGCGCGGCGGAATGCGTAGAGGCAGAATTCGCGGACTGAGTGCTGTTCGCCGGTAGCGATCACATAGTCCTCAGGCTTCTCCTGCTGGAGAATGAGCCACATACATTCCACATAGTCTTTTGCGTAGCCCCAGTCACGGAGCGACGAGAGGTTGCCGAGGTAGAGTTTTTCCTGCTTCCCCTGAGCGATACGGGCGGCAGCGAGTGTGATCTTGCGGGTCACGAAAGTCTCGCCGCGGCGTTCTGATTCGTGGTTGAAGAGGATACCTGAACAGCAATACATGTTGTAGGCTTCGCGATATTCCTTGATGATCCAGAATCCGTAGAGCTTGGCTACCGCATAGGGAGAATAGGGGTGGAAGGGTGTCTTTTCATTCTGAGGCACTTCCTCAACCTTGCCGTAAAGCTCGGAGGTTGAGGCCTGATAGATGCGGCAGGTCTCGGCCAGTCCGCTGAGGCGCACGGCTTCAAGGATACGGAGAACTCCGGTTGCGTCTACGTCGGCTGTGAACTCAGGAGAGTCGAAAGATACCTGGACGTGGCTCTGGGCGGCAAGATTGTAGATTTCGTCCGGACGTACTTTGGAAACAACTTGCAGAATTGACATCGAGTCGCCCAGATCGGCGTAGTGAAGGTGAAAGTTGGGCTGACCTTCGAGGTGGGCGATGCGTTCGCGGAAGTCTACTGACGAGCGGCGGATGGTGCCGTGTACATCATATCCTTTTTCCAAAAGGAATTCAGCCAGAAACGAACCATCCTGGCCGGTAATACCTGTAATAAGTGCAGTTTTCATTATATTTGTTACAGCTACTAAGTGAAATATTGAGCCGCAAAGATAAGGAAAAACTGCGATATCTGAAAGGATATTTTTCTGAAATTTAGGGATATAAGAGGTTGTTTAAAAACAAGAGTTAAAATCTGAGTGGTGTATCTTTTAGATAAATTGTTGTAAATGAGAAAGGA
>NZ_JAIDEN010000110.1 GCF_029054785.1 Duncaniella sp. | reverse complement strand
TCTCTTAAGCTCTACCGCCGTAGGCCTTGCTTCTTAAAAGCGAGTGCAAAGGTAGACATTTCTTACATTCCCTCCAAATCTTTATGGGTATTTTAACAGAAATTTAACAGTTGAGGCATTTATACCTTATATAATAATAAATAGATTGGGAAATCAGACAGAAATTAGTATCTTTGCAAAATATTTGAGCAAAACCCAATAGGAATCTAAAATTCCGATTCGGAAAAATCGCGCGACCATGATTCGCTATGTAATAATAAACGCGCGGCCTCTTGCATTCAAATCAAAACAGTAATTTTAAATTCTTAATCAGTCGGATTGCGTCATGAACCATTCACGGCGCATGAGACAAACGACACTAAAACACAACTTTTTTTCAAAACTTATGTGCGGAATTGTTGGCTATATCGGTTCAAACCGAGCTTATGACATCCTGATTCAAGGTCTCAAGCGCCTTGAGTATCGCGGTTACGACAGTGCCGGAGTGGCATTGGTAGATTGTGACGGCAAGTTGAAAATACATAAATCACAAGGTAAGGTATCAAACCTTGAAAGCATAGCCTCCGGCGGAAATGTCGAAGGCCACCTCGGCATTGCACACACCCGCTGGGCCACCCACGGAGAGCCCAACGACATCAATGCCCATCCCCATGTGTCGCAGAGCGGCATGATCGCTCTTGTCCACAACGGCACCATCGAGAATTATGCAGTGCTCAAGAAAGTGCTGATGGAGCATGGCTATGAATTCAAGAGCGAGACCGATACAGAAGTTCTGGTCCAGCTGATCGAATACATCAAGCTCACATCCTCATGCTCACTGCTTGACGCCGTTCGCGAAGCTCTGCTTCAGGTCGAAGGCGCCTATGCGATCGCAGTCGTTGAGCAAAACGAGCCTGACACGCTGATCGTGGCACGCAAAAGTTCTCCGCTGGTGATCGGCGTTGGCGAAAACGAGACCTTCATCGCTTCTGACGCAACCCCTATCGTCGGCTACACCGACAAGGTGATCTATCTCAAGGATAATGAAATCGGAGTGATCCGCCGCGGCGAACCCGTGCAGGTGCTCTCGCTGTTCAACAACGAGCCCTCGACCATCAGCATCCAGAAGCTCAAGCTCTCCCTTGCCCAGCTGGAAAAGGGCGGCTACGACACTTTCATGCTGAAAGAGATCTTCGAGCAGCCCTCGACCCTCCGCGACTGTCTGCGCGGACGCATCGTCGACAACTGCCACCGCGTCACACTTTCAGGCGTCGACCTCAATCAGGAGCGCTTCAAGACAGCCGAAAGAATCACCCTCGTGGCTTGCGGAACCTCATGGCATGCTGCCCTGATCGGCAAACGCCTGATCCAGGACTTCTGCAAAATGCCGGTAGAGGTTGAATACGCATCGGAATTCCGCTATGGCAACCCGGTGCTCAACGAGAAAGACATCGTGATCTCCATCAGCCAGTCGGGCGAGACTGCCGACACTCTGGCCGCAATCGAACTTGCCAAGGAAAAGGGAGCGTTTGTCTACGGTATCTGCAACGTTGTCGGCGCTTCAATTCCCCGCACAACAGACTCCGGTACTTATATCCATGTAGGTCCTGAGATCGGCGTGGCCTCGACCAAGGCTTTCACCGGCCAGGTGACAGTGCTGACTCTTCTGGCTCTCTCAGTCGGCCAGCTCCGCGGCGCTATTGACCAAGAGACCCTCCACGAAGTGCTCACCGCGCTCAACAAGATCCCTGAGACCATCGAAGAGGCTCTCAAGATTGATCCGGAAGTGAAGAAACTCTCACGCATCTTCTCCTATGCCCACAACTTCCTCTACCTCGGCCGCGGCTACAACTACCCCACCGCTCTCGAAGGCGCTCTGAAGCTGAAAGAAATTTCATATATCCACGCCGAAGGCTATCCGGCAGCTGAAATGAAGCACGGCCCGATCGCTCTGATCGACCATGACATGCCGAGTGTGATCATCGCGCCGAGCGACTCGCTCTATGACAAAATCATTTCCAACGTGCAGCAGGTCAAATCACGCGGCGGCGCCGTAGTGGCAATTGTCTCCAAAGGCAACAAAGCCATGAACGACATAGCCGATTTCTGCATCGAGATCCCCGAAGTGCCCGAATGTCTCACTCCTCTGGTGGCTTCGATCCCCTTGCAGCTTCTGGCCTACTACATCGCTGTCAACAAGGGCAAAGATGTGGACCAGCCCCGAAATCTCGCCAAATCGGTGACAGTAGAGTAAAATCTACCACCTTATTATATATAAGTTTCTGCCGGGCCTCTCAGAGGTTGCCGGCAGAAACTTTTTTCAGTCATGCGCTCAACCTTTCGCCGACCTTGGAAGTTTATATTAGACACACAGATTCTCAACTCACACAAAAATCATAAATCTATGGCTAAGAAAAATATCAAAGGCACACAGACCGAAAAAAATCTTGTCATCGCCTATATGGCAGAATCAGCTGCTTACACACGCTATACATATTACGCCAAACAGGCCGACAAGGAAAACTACTTCCCTATCGGCCAGATTTTCCGTGAAACCGCTGACAATGAACTCCACCACAGCAAGGTGTTCTTCAAATTCCTTAAAGGGGGCTCGCTTGATGTGACTCTCAATGTTGATGCAGGCGTTATCGCCGACACAGCGTCCAATCTTGAGACAGCAGCCAAGGAAGAGGAGACAGAAGGTGTAAAATTCTACACCGAAGCCGCCGCAGTGGCCGAGAAAGAAGGTTTCGCAGAAATCGCCGAACGCTTCCGTTCGATAGCTGAAGTCGAACAGCACCACTATGACCGCTTCATGGCATATCTGAAGCAGGTCAAGGATGGCACCGTGTGGAAACGCGACCATAAGATCAAATGGCAGTGTTTGGTCTGCGGATATGAAGTCGAGGGCAAAGAGCCGCCGAAAGTATGTCCCGGCTGCGATCACCCATATCAGCACTACATGGCTCTCGATATGGATTAACATTGAGAACGCTGAAAGATACACCACTCAGATTTTAACTCTTGTTTTTAAACCTCTGAATAAAAAAAGTCATGACCGCGCCTCCACTGAGGTCTCGGTCATGACTTTTTTTATTTATCACACAGCCGTCAGCAGGCTGCGCTTTCCGGATTTTACATTGCAAAGGCATTGAAGCCGCCATCGACAACAGCGACAGTTCCGGTCACGAAGCTGGCTGCATCGGAAATCAGATACTGGATCGTTCCGCAAAGTTCCTCCGGTTTGCCGAAGCGCTTGAACGGAGTCTGGCGGATCACATCAGATCCACGCTCAGTGAGCGAGCCGTCGGGATTTGTCAGCAGCGCACGGTTCTGGTTAGTGAGGAAGAAACCGGGAGCAATGGCATTGACGCGGATCGAGGGAGTGAACTTAGTCGCAACCTCATTGGCAAGAAAAGCGGTGAAATTCGAGATTCCGGCCTTGGCGGCAGCATAGCCGAGCACACGTGTCATCGGGCGGAAAGCCGCCATCGACGAGAAATTGACAATCGAGCCTTTGCCGGCCTCGACCATCGGGCGCAGGAAGATCTGCGTCGGAAGCACCGTGCCTGTAAGGTTCAGATTCAGCACTGTCTTGAAAGCCTCAATCTCTACATCGAAGAAATTGCCTGTCGGCGCAATCGTCGCTCCCGGCATGTTGCCTCCGGCGGCATTGAGCAGAGCATCGACACGACCGTATTTTGCCATAACGGCATCACAATTGGCCTGCAAGATCTCAGCGTCCATCACATCGGTCACCAGAAACATTGCTTCGCCGCCTTTGGCCTCGATTTCGGCCACAATCCCGTCACCTTCTTCCTTGCGGCGTCCGAGGATGACAACTTTGGCCCCCTGAAGGGCAAGATATTCTGCGATGCAACGGCCAAGCACACCTGTGCCGCCGGTGATGACCACTACCTGGTCTTTCACTGAAAACAATTCATTCATTACTGATAGATCTTAGAGGTTGGTGTTACTACATTAGACATTCTCGGAATTGACAGTGGCCATGATGCCGGAAACCATACCCAGGGCAAGCATGCGGCCATGAAACGAATATCCTGCGTTGTAGCCCATCCTGTCATCTCCGAGCATCAGAGGGGCATGGTCAACACGCATCGGCACTCCGGGACGCTCGCGCTCAAAGGTGCGCACCACATCAATCAGGCGCGGATCAAGATGAGTCGACTCCTTGAAATCACCGTTGGGGAGCACATTGCAGATACGGGCGTGGACAAA
>NZ_JAIDEN010000011.1 GCF_029054785.1 Duncaniella sp. | reverse complement strand
TTTAAATAAAAAATCACATAAAATTTGGTTATTTTATATCAAATCTCTACTTTTGCAAATGCAAACCATATAAGGACTTTTTGGTTAAAAAACGTTCCATAGTCCGACTTCTCATTTCGTACTATCTATCATTATCATATTTATATCTGTCTTATTATGAGGAAAAGTTTATTAATGTTGTTAGTCATGACCCTTGTGGGTTTCGGGCTAATAAACGCGCAAACCCCTGATTTAGGGGGGGTTACGGGCGTTGTCATCTCAGCTGATGACGATGAGCCCGTCGTTGGCGCCAGCGTCATGGTCAAGGGCACCAAAATCGGAACCTCGACCGACATCGACGGTAAATTCACCATCTCAAAACTTCCGGGTAATGCCAAAACGCTCGTGGTGAGCTACATCGGCATGAAGACCAAACAGGTTGCCATCCAGAAAGGCACCAAAATGACAATCTCTCTCGAATCTGACGCCGAACAACTCCAGGAAGTGGTTGTCACCGGTATGCAGAAAATGGACAAACGTCTCTTCACCGGCGCCGCTACCAAAATCGACGCTCAGGACGCCCGCATCAGCGGTATGGCCGACATCAGCCGAAGCCTTGAAGGACGCGCCGCAGGTGTGTCGGTCCAGAACGTTTCAGGAACCTTCGGTACCGCTCCCAAAATCCGTGTCCGCGGTGCAACATCAATCTACGGCAGCTCCAAACCCCTCTGGGTTGTCGACGGCGTGATCATGGAAGACGTCATGAACGTCTCTGCCGATGACCTCTCATCCGGTAACGCCGAAACCCTCATCTCCTCAGCTATCGCAGGCCTCAACGCCGACGACATCGAAAGTTTCGACATCCTCAAGGACGGCTCCGCCACATCTATCTACGGTGCGCGCGCAATGGCCGGTGTGATCGTCGTGACTACCAAGAAAGGTAAAGCCGGTCGCAACTCAATCAACTACACAGGCGAATTCACAATGCGCCTCAAGCCCAACTACCGCGACTTCAATATCATGAACTCGCAGGACCAGATGAGCGTCTACCAGGAACTCGCCCAGAAAGGCTACCTCAACTACGCTGAAATCGCCAACGCTTCCAACAGCGGTGTCTACGGCAAGATGTATCAGCTTCTTTCTGAATACGATGCAACTTCAGGCCGCTTCGGTCTTGAAAACACACCCGAAGCCCGTGCTGCATATCTCCGCGCAGCCGAATACCGCAACACCGACTGGTTCGACCAGCTCTTCTCAAACTCTGTGATGTCAACCCACTCCATCAGCCTCTCGTCAGGTACCGAGAAGGCCCAGCACTATGTGTCGGCATCTGCAATGTATGATCCGGGATGGTACAAACAGAGCGACGTTCAGCGCTACACTGCCAACCTCAACTCCAACTTCAATATCTCCGACAAGGTTTCTTTCAACCTCATCTCCAACGCCTCTTACCGCAAGCAGAAAGCTCCCGGAACCCTCGGCAGCGAAACTGACGTGGTTTCAGGCGAAGTGAAGCGCGACTTCGACATCAACCCCTACTCCTACTCGATGAACACCTCGCGCACACTCGATGCCAATGAGTTCTACACCCGTTCCTACGCTCCCTTCAACATTCTCCACGAGCTTAAGAACAACTACATGAAGCTTGGCGTCAACGACTTCCGCCTCACCGGTGTGCTCACCTACAAGCCTATCCGCAAAGTAGAGCTCTCGCTCCTCGGCGGTATGCAGAACACCTCAACCTCGCAGGAACACTTCATCCTTGATGACTCCAACCAGGCCCAGGCTTACCGCGCAATGCCGACTTCGGCCATCCGCGATAAGAACCCTTTCCTCTACACCGATCCGGACAACATGTTTGCGCTCCCCATTTCGATTCTCCCCAACGGAGGTATCTACGAACGCGCTGACCGCAGCATGTTCAAGTGGGACATGCGCGCCGCAGCCCGCTACAACGATGTCTTCGCTGAAAACCACATCGTCAACCTCTACGCCGGTATGGAAACCAACTCAGTTGACCGCCACTCAACCTGGTTCCGCGGCTGGGGCATGCAGTACAGCATGGGCGAAGTTGCCAACTATGCCTACGAAGCATTCAAACGCGGTAAGGAAGAAAACTCCGACTACTACACTCTGACCAACACCCGTGAACGTTCAGTCGCCTTCTTCGGCAACGCCACCTATTCTTATAAGGGAAAATACAACCTCAACGGCACCCTCCGCTACGAAGGCACCAACTCACTCGGCAAGAGCCGCTCTTCACGCTGGCTCCCCACCTGGAACATCTCCGGATCATGGAACGCCCATGAAGAAGAATGGTTCCACAGCTTCAACCCCACTTGGAGCCACCTCACCCTCAAGGCCTCTTACTCTCTGACAGGCGACCGTCCCTCTGTCAGCAACGCCTACGCCATTATCGGCGCCCAAAATCCTTGGCGTCCGTCTGCCGGTGTGACAGAAAGCTCTCTTTATGTGAAAGACCTCGCCAATCAGGATCTGACATACGAAAAGAAACACGAGCTTAACCTCGGTCTCTCAACCGGTTTCATTGACAACCGCATCAACGTAGAGTTCGACTGGTATCGCCGCAACAACTTCGACCTCATCGGTCTTGCAAACTCACAGGGCATCGGCGGTCAGATCCAAAAGTTAGGAAATATTGCCTCAATGCGCTCTCATGGTGTCGAACTCTCGCTCACTACCAAAAACATCATGACCAAGGACTTCACCTGGACCACCAACTTCATCTATTCATACAATAAGAACAAGGTTACATCTCTCAAGACCTCCAAGCGTGTGATCGACCTCGTTTCCGGCAGCGGTTTCGCCCAGGAAGGCTACCCCGTGCGCTCCCTCTTCTCCATCCCCTTCATGGGACTCAACGAAGAAGGCCTCCCCACCTTCCTTGACCAGGACGGCAATATCTCGACCACCGGCATCTACTTCCAGACCTCCGATCCCGAAAAACTCGGCTTCCTGAAGTATTCCGGCAGCATCGACCCCACTGACGTTGGCTCTTTCGGCAACATCTTCCGCTACAAGGACTTCACCCTCAACGTCTACATCACCTACTCTTTCGGCAACGTCATCCGTCTCGACCCCGTCTTCAGAAAAGAATACACCGACCTGACCTCAACCCCGAAGGAATTCAACAACCGCTGGACAGTCCCCGGTGACGAAAACCGTACCAATATCCCGGTTATCGCATCCAAGCGTCAGAATAAGAATGACACGCACCTGAGCTACGCCTATAACGCCTATAATTACTCCGATGCCCGCATAGCCAAGGGCGACTTCATCCGCATGAAGGAAATCTCGCTTGCCTATCAGGTACCCGCCAAGGTGACAAACGCCCTGCGTCTCTCCAACGCAATGTTCAAGCTCCAGGCAACCAACCTCTTCCTCATCTACGCCGACAAGAAACTCAACGGCCAGGATCCGGAGTTCTTCAACACCGGCGGTGTGGCTGCCCCGACACCCAAGCAGTTCACTCTGACAGTCAACCTCGGTTTCTAATCTACTCCTAAAGAATCAGTAAAATGAACAAATATATAAAATACGCATTCGCGCTTGCTCTGCCGACCGTAGTCCTCTCATCCTGCGACGACTACCTCGACACCATGCCCGACAACCGTGCTACTCTCAGCGACGAGGAAAAAATCAAGAGCATTCTTGTCTCTGCCTATCCCTCAACCCAATGCGCGTTCGTAACTGAACTGTCATCCGACAACGTTGATGACGTTGAACTCCAAAGTCCTGACACAGAGCGTTGGATAGACGATGCCTACGCCTGGAAAGACGAACTTGAGGAGTCAGACGAATCACTCAATGAGTATTGGGCTTCCTCCTACATCGCAATCGCATCTGCAAATCAGGCTCTCGACGCCATTGACCAGCTTGGCGGTCCTGAAGCCTCTACCACACTGTCCGCTCTTCGCGGCGAAGCTCTGCTCTGTCGGGCCTATAACCATTTCATGCTCGCAAACCTCTTCTGCAAACACTGGACTCAGAATGCAGCAGAAGACCTCGGCCTTCCGTACATGACACATCCGGAAACACAGCTTCAGCCCAAATATGAACGCGGAAACCTCGCTGACTTCTACACTCAGATCGAAAAAGACCTCACTGAAGGTCTGGAACGTGTAAGCGATTCATATTATTCTGTACCCAAATACCATTTCAACCAGAAAGCGGCCTACGCATTCGCCACGCGCTTCTATCTCTATACTGAGCAATGGGAAAAAGTGATTGATGCCGCTAACAAAGTGCTCGGATCCGCTCCAAACAACATGCTCCGCGACTGGGTGACATTCGGCACACTCCCTGTCAACGGTTCAAAAGCTCGCGAGAATTTCTACATCGGAGCCACAGCCAACTGCAATCTGCTCCTGCAAACCGCACAGTCACAGATTGGCGTAGCTTTCGGGCCATACGGTGCTTATTCTCGCTATACTCACAGCAACTACACTTCTGAAAACGAAGATGCCCGCGCCACTAATGTCTGGGGTTCTACTGTAAGAAGTTCGATTACATCCAAATACACCGGAGGTATCGACAAACTTCTTTTCCGCAAGACTCCCTACCTGTTCGAATACACCGACCCCGTGCAGAACATCGGCTATCCTCATACCGTACTCGCAATCTTCACTGCTGATGAAACCCTTCTTTCAAGAGCTGAAGCCTACATAATGCTCCATCGCTTTGACGAAGCGGCAGCCGATCTTACCATCTGGGCCAAGAACATTGCAGGAACCAATAGAGTTCTTACACCAGACATGATCACTACTTTCTATAATGGAAAGACTTACTGTTATGAAGATGATGCCCGCATGGCTTCCGGAATGAAGAAACACCTCAATCCTGAATTTACCATTGACGCCGAAGGCTCTACTCAGGAATGCATGCTCCAGTGTGTGCTCGCCTTCCGTCGAATCGAAACTCTTCAGGACGGCCTCCGCTGGTTCGACATCAAGCGCTATGGCATCGAGATCCCCCGCCGCTACATGAATGCAGCCGGCAAGCCCGACCACATCACTGACTTCCTTTCGAAAGATGACAAGCGTCGTATTTTCCAGATTCCTCTGAAAGTTCGCGATGCCGGAATTCAGCCTAATGAACGCTAAGACACAGTTGATCATTACTGTTAACCATCAAAAAGACAAAAACAATGAAATTCAACAAAATATTAAGCTTTGCTTTGATGGCTGTTTCGGCTATAGCCTTTACTGCTTGCGAATCTGACGATCCGGACACCGGAAAATCAGTCATCGTTACCGGCAATACCGTCAAAAACGATTTCGACAAGTGGCTCGAAGCAAACTACAACAAGCCCTACAATATCGACTTCAAATACCGCTACGAGGACATCGAAGGTGACTTTGACTACTATCTCGTACCTGCCCGCTACGAAGATGCCATTACCATGGCCCACCTCGTCAAATATCTCTGCGTCGAGACTTACAATGAAGTAGCCGGAACCGACTTCACCCGCCAGTACTTCCCCAAGATGTTCTACACCGTCGGTGAATGGGAATACAAGAACAACGGTACATTCATTCTCGGCACCGCCGAAGGTGGCCGTAAGATCTTCCTTGCAGGTCTTAACTACCTTCCACAGTGTCTTGAAATGGGGACCGATGCGATGAACTACTATTACTTTAAGACAATTCACCACGAGTTCACCCATATCCTCAACCAGACACGTCCGATGCCATCCGCATTCCAGACCGTTACTTATGACTCATACGTGGCAGACCTTTGGAGCGAACCTCCTTACGACACCGGTTTTGAAGCTCGCGGCTATGTTTCTTCCTATGCTCAACACTCCTACACTGAAGACTTCGCCGAAGTGATGTCTATCTATATTACTTACGATGAAGCTTCTTGGAATGACCTGATCACAACCGCCGGCGCTTCAGGTGCAGATCTCATCAATCAGAAACTCGACCTCGTGAAAGAATATCTGTACACTACTTTCAATATCGACATTGATGACCTGCGCAGCGTCATCCAGCGTCGTCAGAAAGAAGTAATGTCAGGCAAAGTGGATCTCACTGATCTCACTGTAAAATAATCCATCTTCTAAATGATTCAAACCATGCGACTCAATAAATTATTCATAGCAACTCTGCTTGCATTCTCGACACTGGCCTTCCAGTCCTGTCTGAAAGATCAGGAAGATATATTCGATGAATCATCTTCAACAAGACTTCAGGCCACTCTTGACAACGCCAAGGCCGTTCTGACAAGCGCCCCTAACGGATGGTTATTTGACTACACTCCTGACAAATACCAATCCTACGGCAGCTATATATATACCCTCCAGTTTGATGATTCCCAGGTAAATGTCGGTTCTGAAATCGCACCCGGCCAATTTGAAAAAAGCCTCTATAAGCTGACAAATGACAACGGTCCGGTTCTCACATTCGACTCCTACAACACACTCATGCACTACTTCGCTACTCCCTGGGGTGACTCTGATGGCTATCAGGCTATGGACGGCGATTTTGAATTCATGATCATGGATGTGACCGAAGATCTCATCACTCTGCAAGGCAAACGCACCGGCAACACCATGTATCTCCGCCGTCTCAACGAAGATCCGGCAACCACACTCAACGCTATCTGCGCAATGAATGACAATATCTATGTGACAGAAGGCTCCGGAACAATCGGCGAACTCCCGGTAACCATGAGCATAGATCTTAATGACCGCTCTATGGCTATCTTCTGGGGCGGAACAGAAGAAGGTGCGGAAGCTTTCTCTGACGAAGCCTTCTACCTGCCCACTGCAACCGGTATCCGCTTCCTGACTCCAATCACAGTCAACGGCGCGACTATCAGCGAACTGTCATTCAACCCTGACGGATATCTCTTCTCAGGTACAGATTCAAACGGCAACCAGGTCAACATAATTGGAATCCTCCCTGAAACATACTCGTTTATTGAGGAATTCTCCGGTGAATTCACTTTTGCCTTCTTCTTTGGTATCTACACTTCAAATGTCACCCTCACCCCGGATCCCGCAACCGGCCTGATCACAATGACAACTCCGAACGGTTTCGATCTCGTGGCCAAGTATAACAAATCCAAAGGTTGCCTGAGCCTCACAGGCCAGCAGCTGTACTCCGGCAGCGACATGAACGTGTTCTTCTACGCAGGCGGAACAGGCGGTAGCTTCTATGCATCCACTCAGGCCGGCATGGACTTTGTCAAGAGCGAATCAAACCCCAAGAGATTCGTTGCGGAACCCAACGCGGCATCGCCGTCAAATGTCAACTCATTCTATTTCATCGCGACTTATCCTGGAGACGACACCTATTACATCGCTCCCGCACCTTGGAGACTCAACAACACCGGCCAGATCACCTATGTCCAGTATCTCCAGAAGAAATAATAAATGACTGTCTGTTGAATCCGATCCCTCAGCAAGAGGGAACGGATTCCGCAGAGAATCATCAAATTTTAAAATTGTAACGAAAATGAAAAAGACATATAGATCAATCCTGTTTGCTTTGATCGCGGCAACCGGATTTACCGCATGCAACGATTATGAAGCACCGGATATCACAACCGAATCGGCCATCACAATCGTAAGCCATGACACAACCTTCCCCGCAGAAGCATCTACCGGCTCGATCACATTCGAAGCCAAAGGTCCGGTGACTGTGACTACTGACAATGAATGGATCACCGCAACTCTCGATGGCAACACAATCAACATCGCCGTAACCCAAAACAACGCCCTTGACGGACGAACCGGAACAATCATCGTCAAATGCGGCAATGCAACGGATGAAATCTCCATCATTCAGTCAGGCATTATCTTCAAATTCGCTGATGTAAGTGAAATCGACATCGAAGCTGACGCATGGACCAATAGCTATGAAGCCAATGCTACAATCCCGATGTCGGTAACTTCCGATGCAGAATGGCTCAAAGGTTCGATTGCTGACGGCATTCTCACAATCAATGCTGACCGCAACACCAAACTCCAGGCCCGTACAGGCATACTTACAATCACAGTCGGCGATCTCACCTATGACATCACCGTCAACCAGAGCCCTCTTATCTTCCCTCTGGTAAAGGTTTCTGAAATCAGCCAGAACGACGACGCAAAGACCTACACTTATAACTTCCCCTCCGACATTGAAGTAACATTCAGTTCTGACGTAGAATGGCTCCACGGATCGTTTGAAAACGAGACAGTGACAATCACCGTCGATGCCAACAATGACGGCCACATCCGCAAAGGCAACCTCTCTTACAGCCTTGAAGGCACAGAAGGCTCAGTCTCCGTCGAACAGTATCAGTTCGACAAAGACATCGCCGGAGAATATATCTTGGTTTACACCAACAGTGCTGGCAAACAAGCAGCTTTCAAAGCTTCTCTCAAGCAGACTGGAACAAAATATTCAATCGACCTTACAGATCTTGATTTTTCAATTCCTGTCCAATATGACGAAACAACTCTCACCTTGAAACTCGGTTGTGGCGATTATATCGGTAATTGGGTGGATGAAGACGGAACATTCAGTGTTTACTCCATTTATGGATTTGTCAAAGACGGTAAATCAATGGTCACTGCCTCTGAAAACGCATATATGACCTCACAAATATCTTATTCAGAAATGAATGGAAAGGGTTATACAACAGCCTCTTTCAAAGATTCCGGAATGTATGACTATCCTTTGAATTCTTTTATTTTAGCCGGATTCTCTACTTCTGAATTTGATTTTGATGGATATGAATTCAATCTGCTTGTAATGAGAAATATTCAGTTACAGAAAACTCATGCTCTCTCATCTGAATCAACTTCTCAAAATACACCTTCAACCAAGATTTATAATAGTAGTCTTTCAAAGATACAAACTACTCTTTCAAAAGACTCTAATATATATGCTCATTGATCAACAGACCCGCTAAAATCTGACTCATACAGACAAACAGCAACCATACCTGACCCAAGCCCCGCCCCGACCGACCGGTTATGGCGGGGCTGCTTTTTGCCGATATGACCAAAGAGACCGCATCTACACTGATTCCACGACTGAAAGACTTCTTTTCAACACAGCCTGTCAGCCGGGTATGGCTATTCGGATCATTCTCCCGCGGAGAGGAATCCGAAAAAAGCGATGTCGACATACTGCTTGAATTCGACAAACGGCAGAAAATAACACTTTTCACAATGGGGCACATATATTCCGCATTGACAAAAATGCTCCATCGCGCAGTGGATCTTGTGGAAATCGACACTCTCATGCCCTACGCACTCCCCTCAGTCAACCGTGACAAAATCCTGATCTATGAGAGAAAAAATCCGTGACCGCGAACGGCTTCTCCACATGATCGAAGCCATTGACAAAATTGATTCCGCCCAAACACGCTATCCGGAAGAAGTTTTGTGTTCCGACCCGATCTGTTTTATGGCATGGTAAAATGTTTGGAAATTATCGGCGAGGCGGCTTATAAGCTGACAGGGTCAACCCGTCGGAATCACCCTGAAATTCCTTGGTCGGCAGTCATCGGCATGAGACATATACTTGTGCACGGATATTATCAGATCAAAGCCGAAAGAATACTCGCCACTATTGAAACTGACCTTCTACCCCTCAGATCAAGTCTGACTGAAATCCTCGAAACCTTTACAGATTAATCCCCCGACGGAGGCCCGAAAAGCCAGAGCAATCAGATTGGACTAATTAGTCTAATTGGCCTAATCAGACCAATTGGACCAAAACTCCCAAAGTTCCCAAAACTCCCAAAGCTCCCAGCTCTCCCAGTCCTCCCAAAGTTCCCAAAGCCCCCAGTCCTATCC
>NZ_JAIDEN010000109.1 GCF_029054785.1 Duncaniella sp. | reverse complement strand
CATCTTCTGACGGAGGACGATCCGATGTTCGCCTTCAACACGCCCATCATTGACGCGACAGCGCCCTACTGCGTGGCCTACAAACCCAATACCGCCTTCTATGAAAGCCGTGGGACAGAGGGCTGGCAGACTCTGGAGCGCACGGTCAACTATCTGCGCACCAACTATCCCGACCATTTCATCATCGCCGACGCCAAACGCGGCGACATCGGGAACACCTCTTCGCTCTATGCCCGCGCATTCTTTGAAAACATGGGTGTCGACGCAATCACCGTGGCTCCATACATGGGCTTTGACAGCGTCAAACCATTCATGGACTATGAAGGCAAATGGGTGATACTCCTTGCCCTCACCTCAAACCCCGGAAGCCGTGACTTCCAGTTCCTCACCGACATGACCGGCACACGTCTCTTCGAGCACGTCCTGGAAACAGCCCAGAAGTGGGGCACGACAGAAAACCTGATGTTCGTCGTCGGCGCAACCCAGGGCGCAATGTTTGCAGAAGTGCGCCGTGTGGCACCGCAGAGCTTCCTGCTCGTTCCCGGCGTAGGAGCACAGGGCGGCAGCCTTGAGGAAGTAGCGAAATGGGGCATGACACCTGAATGCGGCCTGCTCGTGAACTCATCGCGCGGCATCATCTACGCATCCTCAGGCACCGATTTCGCAGAAGCTGCCGAGGCCGAAGCCCGCAAACTCCGCGACCACATGACCATCCTGCTCTCCACCTACGGAGTGATCTGATCCGGGCCGAAAACAGACAGCTTATTGCATATAAAGGGAATTTTTCGTAATTTTGTAAGTTACGAAAAATTCCCTTTATCATGGATTTCCAGCTCACATCACAATATCAGCCCACGGGCGACCAGCCGCAGGCGATCGAGCAGCTTGTGGCAGGCATCAGGGCGGGTGAGAAAGCCCAGACGCTTCTCGGCGTCACAGGCTCAGGCAAAACATTCACGATGGCCAATGTCATCGAACAGGTTGGAAAACCGACTCTCATCCTCAGCCACAACAAAACATTAGCCGCTCAGCTTTACAGCGAGTTCAAGGGATTTTTCCCAAACAACTCGGTGCAGTATTTCGTGTCGTATTACGACTATTATCAGCCGGAAGCCTACATTCCGACCGTCGACAAATATATCGAGAAGGACCTCATGATCAACGACGAGATCGAGAAACTCCGTCTTTCAACCGTTTCGGCGCTCCTGTCGGGACGCAAGGATGTGGTAGTGGTCTCCTCCGTCTCCTGTCTCTACGGCATGGGCAATCCTGAGGACTTCGACAGCAATGTGGTCACCGTGAAGGTCGGTCAGAAGATCACACGCAACAAATTCCTGCGGTCGCTCGTCAATTCGCTCTACTCGCGCAACGAGCTGGAACTGTCGCGCGGCACTTTCCGCGTCAAGGGCGATACCGTCGACATCCGTCTGGCCTATGAAGAAATCATTGTCCGTGTGACATTCTGGGGCGACGAGATCGAGTCGATCAAGACTCTCCATCCGTCAGACAATGTCTCGCTGGGCACCCATGACATCTTCCAGATCTATCCGGCCAACCTGTTTGTCACCTCGCCCGAACGCATGGGATCGGCGATCGGTCAGATCGAACTGGACCTTGGCGAACAGTACAACTATTTCATGCGCGAGGCCAAGGAACTCGAAGCAAAGCGCCTGCTGGAACGAGTGACCTACGATGTCGAGATGCTGCGCGAAGTCGGCCACTGTTCCGGCATCGAGAATTACAGCCGCTACTTCGACGGACGTCAGCCGGGAATGCGCCCCTTCTGCCTCCTCGACTATTTCCCAAAGGACTTCCTCACGATTGTCGACGAAAGCCATGTCACACTGCCTCAGTGCAGGGCGATGTATGGCGGAGACCTCTCACGCAAGATGAACCTTGTGGAATATGGCTTCCGCCTGCCTGCGGCTCTTGACAACCGTCCGCTGAAATTCGAGGAGTTCGAACGGCTGACACCTCAGGTGCTCTACGTCAGCGCCACTCCCGCCGATTATGAGTTGGAAAAATGTGAAGGCGTGGTGGTCGAACAGATCATCCGCCCGACCGGTCTGCTCGATCCGGTCATCGAAGTGCGCCCATCGCTCAACCAGATCGACGATCTTCTTCACGAGATCAACCTACGGATCGAGCGCGACGAGCGCGTCCTCGTGACCACCCTGACCAAACGCATGGCCGAGGAGCTAAACGACTATCTCACCAAAATCCGCATAAAGACGGCATATATCCACAGCGATGTCGACACCCTGGACCGCATAAAGATTCTCGACGGACTGCGGGCCGGAGAATTCGATGTGCTTGTCGGTGTCAACCTTCTCCGTGAAGGTCTCGACCTGCCGGAAGTCTCGCTTGTGGCCATTCTCGATGCCGACAAGGAAGGCTTCCTGCGCAGTCACCGCTCGCTGACTCAGACCGTGGGCCGCGCAGCCCGAAATCTGAACGGCACCGTCATCATGTATGCCGACAAGATCACCGACTCCATGCAGCAGACCATCGACGAGACCTCTCGCCGACGCGCCATGCAGCTTGCCTACAACGAGGAACACGGAATCACCCCGCAGGCCATCATCAAGGCCCGCAACTCGATCATCGGACTTGAGACCGATGCCGACGGGATCACCGACAGCAAGGCATCCGGACAGCCGCAGCGGACAGACCGCAGCCAGTCAAAGGCAGGGCGTCCGAAAGCCGTGCCTTATGCCGAGGAATACAGCACGAAAGTCAACCTCGCCGCCGACCCCGTCATCCCCTATCTCAACGCAGACGCCTTGCAGAAACTCATCACGACAAAGCGGCTTGAAATGGTCGAAGCCGCCAAGCGCATGGACTTCATCGACGCCGCACGCCTGCGCGACGAAGTTCTCGCGATGGAAGACCGCCTCTCCAAGATGTCTGCCGAACCGAAGGAAGAAACAAAATGAGCGAAAAGAAAGAAAATATAAAAACCGCCGAAGCGGGCCGACAGCGCATGACATATCCCGGCGCGGACCGCTATCTCCCCACCTCAGTCAAGGAAATGAAAGCCCTGGGCTGGGACCACGTCGATGTTGTACTTTTTTCGGGCGACGCCTATGTAGACCACCCCTCGTTCGGCGCGGCAGTGATCGGACGAACACTTCAGGCCGCCGGCTACAATGTGGCCATCGTCCCCCAGCCCAACTGGCAGGACGACCTGCGTGACTTCCGCAAATTCGGCGCCCCCCGCCTCTTTTTCGGAGTCTCGGCCGGAGCGATGGACTCGATGGTCAACCACTACACCGCCGCCCGGCGCCGCCGCAGCGACGATGCCTACACCCCCGGCGGACGCCACGGCGCCCGCCCCGACTACCCCACTATTGTCTACTCGAAGATTCTCCGCGACCTTTTCCCGGAGACTCCGATCATCGCCGGAGGCATCGAAGCATCAATGCGCCGTCTCTCCCACTATGACTATTGGGAAGACCGCCTGCGCCCCTCCCTGCTCGCCGACTGCAAGGCCGATCTGATCAGCTATGGCATGGGCGAACACTCGGTGGTTGAAATCGCCGGACAGCTTGAAGCGGGAGTACCCGTCGGCTCGCTCATTGACCTGCCTCAGACCGTGGTCCGCGTCGCCGATGCAGATTTCAGAGCCGGAAAAGACGACATCATCCTGCACTCATTCGCCGACTGCCTCCGCGACAAACGCCTCCAGGCCGAAAACTTCCGCCATATCGAGCAGCAGAGCAATTCAATGAAAGGCAGAGTGCTCTGGCAGCACCACGAAGGCGGCTTCTGGGTGAAGGTCAATCCGATGTATCCGCCGATGACCACCGGCGAGATCGACGCATCATTCGATCTGCCCTACACCCGCCTGCCCCACCCGCGCTACAAAGACAAACGCATACCGGCCTATGAGATGATACGCCATTCGGTCAACATCCACCGCGGATGTTTCGGCGGATGCTCGTTCTGCACCATCTCGGCCCATCAGGGCAAATTCATAGCCTCGCGAAGCCGCGAGTCAGTGATCCGCGAAGTCCGCCAGATCACACGCATGCCCGATTTCAAAGGCTATCTGAGCGACATCGGCGGTCCGAGCGCCAACATGTATGGCCTCGGTGGCAAAGACAAAAGCATCTGCGCCAAGTGTCTGAAGCCCTCGTGTCTGCACCCGAAAATATGCCCCAACCTCAACACAGACCACCAGCCACTGCTCGATCTCTACCACGAAATCGACAGCGTCCCCGGCATAAAGAAATCATTCATCGGCAGCGGTGTGCGCTATGATCTTTCCATGCACCACACTGGCGACCGCCGCATAGACGAGACAAACCGCACATATAATGAAGAGCTGATCACCCACCACGTCTCCGGACGTCTGAAAGTGGCGCCGGAACACACCTCCGACACTGTGCTCAACCTTATGCGCAAGCCCTCTTTCCAGCTCTACCATGAATTCAGCCGATTTTTCGACCGAGTCAACTCGCGTCACGGACTCCGACAGCAGCTGATCCCCTACTTCATATCCTCCCATCCCGGATGCCGCGAAGTCGACATGGCCGAGCTTGCCGCCGAGACCAAAGAACTCAATCTGCACCTCGAACAGATTCAGGACTTCACCCCTACCCCGATGACTCTCTCTACCGAAATCTACTATACAGGCTATCATCCTTACACCGGAGAGAAAGTCTTCACCGCCGTCAGCCCTGAACAGAAACAGGCTCAGCGGAAATATTTCTTCTGGTATGACCGCGCCTATCAGGCCGACCTCATCCGCTCTCTTCAGCGCCTGCGGCGTCCCGATCTGCTCCAGCGCCTATTCCCTCGCCAGGCCACCTATCCATATCAAAAATCAAAAAGAAATTAGGCCCGACCGACTGCTTTTTTCGCCCCGATTCCGGGGCGGAAAAAGCCCTTTCGGAGAGGTGAAGAAAATCGCACTGACAAAACACAGACTAACGCATTGATTTTCAATACCCGACAAAACAAGCTGAAGAATTTTCCGACCCCCTCGAAATTTGTATAAACCACTATTCGTGTCGTATCTTTGCATTGTCGGGATCGAGGCTGCAGACCGCATTCCGCCACATGTCTAACCTCTCCAAAAACATTATCACATGAAAGCGACACTCACCCCCCTCATCCTCTCCCTGCTGCTCTCGGCGGGAATGGCATCCTGCACACAATCGGAAGAAAACGATCAGGCCAACGAAATCCGGGAATCAATCGAAGCGAACGACAGAGCGCGCATAGCCGATGAATTTGAAAGAAACTGGGAAAAACGCCGCGCTCAAATTGCAGAAATCAACCAAAAGAGGCTTCACGAATTAGCATCAACCCCCGAAGGCCGTGAAATCATGGAAAAATCACTTCTAAAATGGAAACACAGCTATGTGGAAGGAGACCATCTTATTTTCCGGCTGACACGCGACCAAGCTATAGCGAAAGGATTTACCGCCGAAGAATATGACAAAATAATAGAAGTCTATACCTGGTGCAACCATGAGGTTGATAGCTGTAAAGCAGTGGCTAAAGTCCAAAATACAAATATCACATATCACCATGATAATTTTATACAAAATTTTGAACAGGCACGCAACGGCACACATGAATATTACAAATATCTGAATAAAAATCATTTAGAACGACCTGATGCACTCGCTCTCAGAGATCGTAAATAGACTAAATAAACCCCATTTGACACATATCAATTTGCATTTCCCATATTTATGTTGCTATTCCATAAACTACTGAGTCTATTAACAATGGTCATCCTTGTCGGATGTTCTCATAGGCTTGGTGGTGAAAAGCAGGAACTTATAGAGTCTGCCGACTCGCTCTATCGGGCAGGGGAATACAGCGCGGCGGTCACGCCTGCGATGCAGCTTCTGGAACTTGCCCGCGAAGATGGAGACCACTATCTTTGCGGGCAGGCCGAAGACCTGCTTGCCGACATAATAGCCGCGACTTACGGCGGACATGAAGTGGTGGAGCATCGGCTCAATGCAGCAACGCAATACCTTCAGGCCGACAGCGTCAGGGCACACCGCTATGCCCTGTTGGATGTGGCTATAGCCCACGCCAACAACGACAGCCTGCGCCTCGGAATGTTTCTGCTGGACAGCATCCGGTCAATAGCCGGCAGCGATTCGGCTCTGACAGCCAACTGCCTGCGGGCATCAATGCGCATCACTGCAAGGCTCGACGGTCTCCGGGAATTCGACAGCCGCAGACTATGCCTATCTCGCCATCAGCAAAAGCACGATGAAAGCCAAGGCCGAAGACTATCGACATGTACTGCCCGACATAGCTGCCGAGATCGAGACAGAGCCGGCAGACTACGGCCTCTATCTCGACAGTGCTCGCGCGATAGCGAAAACCGAATCGGAATACAAACTGATCGACTGGGCCACAGCCGAATGTTACAGAAATGCCGGAGAGCCGGAACTTTGGAAAAACTACACCGACAGCCTTTGCGAACAACGGCTCTACGCCCGACAGCCCACAGCGTCCGAGACCGTTGTAGGTGCTCAACGCGATTTCCAGTCGGACCGCGCTAACGAACAACACTCGCGGGCTTCAAGTCTGCGGACAATCCTCATCTGTGTCACACTGCTGTTTATCGTCATTGTGGCCGCGGGCTATGCTTACTACCGCCTGCGCATGAAAGTGAAAAACGCCGAAATCGAAGCGCAGATGGAATCGCTCGCCAATCTGAGCAACGAGATAGCACGCGGACATGCATCGTCATCCGCCATGAACACGCGCATCGAAAACCTCTTCCGTGAGCGCTGGCAGACCATCAATTTCCTCTGCAACGAATTTTTCGAGAAAGGCGATTCGGAAAAGACCCGCGCCTTCATCATAAAGGAGGTCGAAAAAGAGATAGAACGGCTTAAAACGCCTCTCAAACTACGTCAGATCGAGGCCTCGGTCGACGAGTGTATGGACTCCATAGCCAGCCGTCTGCGCAGTCAATGCGCCGCCCTGCTCAAAGAAGATGACATCCGGTTCATAGTCCTGATCTATGCGGGCTTCTCTCCGCGAGCGGTGTGTATGTTCACCGGAATGAAGTTGAAATCGTTTTACACCAAACGGACACGACTGATAACTCGAATCAGCGCATCAGAGGCTATAGACCGCGATGAATTCCTGCAAAAGCTAAATGCTACGTCATAAATATTCAATCAAATTCTCATACTCAACATCTTAAACCTTACGTCTTTCCATCAACAGCGACTTAACACACACATCCGAAGTCTCACACTCCGGACAAAACGGAAGAGCCACGCAACTGACACCGCCCATAAAAGACGATGACAGCTGCGTGGCCCTTTCCATTTTTTAAGAATACTTTTAGCCGGTGGACTAAACCACATCAGCTCAGATCTTACCGACGAGGTCGATGCCGGGCTTGAGGGTCTGCTGACCCGGACGCCAGCGGGCCGGACAGACCTGATCGCCATGTTCGGCCACAAACTGTGCGGCCTCAAGTTTGCGGAGAAGTTCCTCGGCATTACGTCCGATGCCGTTGTCCTGAATCTCGGCAATCTTGATCTTGCCTTCGGGATTGATCACGAAAGTGCCTCGGTAGGCCATGAAATCGTCAGGGTTCATGACTCCGAAATATTCACTGAGCGCACCTGTCTTGTCGGAAAGCATCGGAAACTTGACTTTCTTGATCGAATCGCTCGAATCGTGCCAGGCCTTGTGGGTAAACTTACTGTCGGTGCTGACGCTGTAAACCTCGGCACCGAGTTCTTTGAATTTATCATAGGACTCAGCCATGTCGACAAGCTCAGTCGGACATACAAAAGTAAAGTCCGCGGGATAGAAAAAGAGAATAGCCCACTTGCCTTTGAGATCTGCGGAAGTGACGGTCTTGAAATCTCCGTCGACAAACGCATCGACTGAAAAATCCGGAATCTGCTGGTTGATGATAGTCTGCATAGTTTTTTAGTAGTATGATATATTTGCTCGTTTATAGTAGATTTGCCTGAGTTTTTCACCGCAGGCGGTAAGCCTGTCTGGAAAACGGCCACAGAGACGGCTCTGAGGCCACATTCTTTATAACATCACCCTTGCAGAAAGGTTCACCGGAGCAGTAACAGCGTCTATTTCAACCAAAAAAATCATCTATGCGACAACAAATTCAACTGACGTCTGTTGTTAAATTCACATTTTTATGTTAATTTTGACGCGAAATGTTAACGCGCTTTCGTCTTATTTGAAAATTTTTACAACAATTATACATTGCAGTTGTTAACATAGTAAGCGTATCCGTTAAACTTAAGGTTCACCCGCGGGTCTACCTTAATATATAATAGAGAGCACCAAGGAATGAAAAAATCAACTATCTGGTTTCTGACCATCATAATGGCGCTGACCTTCATCGGCCTGCTTTATGTACAGATCATGTATATGAACAACATGAAGAAAATGCGTGACGACCAGTTTGCCGAGGGGGTAAAACGCTCTCTCTACGCCGTCACCACCCGCCTCGAACAGGACGAGACAAAACATTTCCTTGAAGAGGATCTTGCCACGATGGAGACGCAGTTCTATCCACGCACCAACGCCGACGGCTCTGTTGGAATAAACTATAACTTTACCACCCCCGAAGGGATCAACTATGATCTCACCCTGAAAGGCAACATCGACCAGCGGAACACCAGTCCCTCGATGCGCGAGATCATGCGCGGCAAGTATCTCTATCAGAAAGGATTGCTCGACGAGGTCATTTTCAACATCATCACCCGCTCAAGCAACCGTCCGATCAGCGAGCGCGCCGACTCGACTGAAGTGCGCTCATATCTGCGGTCCGAACTCGACAACAACGGCCTGACACTGCCTTTCGAATATGCCGTTGTCAACCGCGTCGGCGGTATAGTCTACCGCTCGGCCAACTATCATCCGACACCGAGCGACGAGAACTCCATGTTCATCCAGACGCTCTTCCCGAATGATCCGAAAAACAAGATGTACTATCTCAAGGTCTACTTCCCGACCAAGAGCGACTACATTTTCGGTTCGATCCGCTTCATGATCCCCTCGTTCATCTTCACGTTCATTCTTCTGGTCACCTTCCTCTGCACCATCATCCTCGCATTCCGCCAGAAGAAACTGACCGAGATGAAAAACGACTTCATCAACAACATGACCCACGAGTTCAAGACACCGATATCGACCATCTCGCTCGCAGCACAGATGCTCAACGACGGTGCTGTCCTGAAATCGCCGGCCATGCTCAGCCATATCTCCACTGTCATCAACGATGAGACAAAGCGTCTGCGTTTCCAGGTTGAGAAAGTGTTGCAGATGTCGATGTTTGAACGCCAGAAAGCCACACTGCGCCTTCAGAACGTTGACGCCAACGTCCTGATCGCCAACATCACCAGCACATTCAAGCTGAAGGTGGAAAAATACGGCGGCAGGATCGAGGCCGTTCTCGACGCCGAAGAGTCAACAGTCAATGTCGACGAGATGCACTTCACCAACGTGATTTTCAACCTTCTGGACAACGCGGTGAAATACCGCCGCGAGGACGTGCCCCTGAAACTCACCGTCAGCACCCGCAATGTCAGCACCCACAACGACGAACGCATAGCTGTGACCATCCGCGACAACGGTATCGGCATGAAGCGCGAGGATCTCAAAAAGATTTTCGAGAAATTCTATCGTGTCTCCACCGGCAACCGCCACGATGTCAAAGGCTTCGGCCTCGGCCTGGCCTACGTCAAGAAAATGGTCGGCGAACTCGGCGGCGAGATCAGCGTGGAGAGCGAAATCAATGTAGGAACAAAATTTACAATAACATTACCAATAACTAAAAACTAAAAAACTATGGAAGAACGTTTGCGCATACTACTTTGCGAAGACGACGAAAACCTCGGCATGCTCCTCCGCGAGTATCTGCAAGCCAAAGGTTTCAACGCCGATCTCTTCGCCGACGGGGAAAGCGGCTACAAAGCATTCCTCAAAGGTAAATATGATCTTTGCGTCCTTGATGTGATGATGCCAAAGAAAGACGGTTTCGCACTCGCTCAGGAAATAAGGACCGTAAACTCCGAAGTCCCCATCATCTTCCTGACCGCCAAGTCGATCAAGGAGGATATCCTCGAAGGTTTCAAAATCGGAGCCGACGACTATATCACAAAACCGTTCTCGATGGAGGAACTCGTATTCCGCATCGAAGCGATCCTTCGCCGCGTCAAAGGCAAGAAGGGCAAGGAAATCACAATGTATAAGATCGGAAAATTCACTTTCGACACCCAGAAACAGGTTCTTCTGATCGACGACAAGGTGACAAAACTCACCACCAAGGAATCCGAGCTTCTCAGCCTCCTCTGCGCCCATGTGAACGAAATCCTCGAAAGAAATTTCGCTCTCAAGACAATCTGGATCGACGACAACTACTTCAACGCCCGCTCGATGGACGTCTACATCACCAAACTGCGCAAGCATCTTAAAGACGACCCCTCGATCGAGATCATCAACATCCACGGCAAAGGCTACAAGCTCATTGCTCCCGAACTCGAAACCTCGAACTGATCCTAAATCCCTCATATCCACCGGGCCGATGCCAACTGTCAATGACGGCGCCGGCCCGGTGGACCTATAATAATCCGTCAACCACTTTGGCTCTCATAATGAAAAAACGCACACTGATTTCAGCCCTGCTGTTGCTCATCTTTGCCTCCTGGAGCTTCAAAACACCGGCCCGGACCAACAGCGAATGGCAACCCGACATACTCGGCAACGGCTACGAGATGCGCCATGTCGACCAAGGGACCGACTATACCGGCAGAGTAATATCCACCATCGTCCGCAAGCTATGCCCTCCGGATTCGGCAGAAAACCGGACGCACCGCGGTGTGCTCTATGTCCACGGATTCAACGACTACTTTTTCCAGCAGGAAATGGGCGATCGCTTTGTCAGCCACGGTTATGACTTCTATGCCGTCGATCTGCGACGCTACGGACGCTCTCTGACCGAAGGGCAAAAACCGTTTGACATACGCGACATGGCAGACTACTTCCCGGACATCGACTCAGCCCTCGTTGTCATGGAGCGTAACGGAATTGACGAAGTCATCCTCATGGGACACTCAACCGGAGGACTGACAACAGCCTACTTCGAGAGCCGTTGTCATCCCGAAATCATCAAAGCGCTGATTCTCAACAGTCCGTTTCTGGACTGGAACCAGGGATGGAAAGAGCGGATTATTCCCGCCGTAAGCCTTTGGGGCAAATTATTCCCGGATTTCAAGATTTCACAAGGCCTGTCGACAGCTTACGCCGAAAGTCTGCTGAAAGACTTCCACGGCGAATGGACCTACAACACCGACTGGAAATTCATCCAATCGCCTCCTGTCACCGCCGGATGGATCCGGGCGATAACAGAAGCACAAAACGCACTGCGCGACGGCCTTGCCGATATCCGCATTCCCGTCCTCCTGCTCTACTCCTCCCAAAGCGTCACCGGCTCAGAATGGACTCCGGACCACAATCGGGCAGACGGCGTCCTTGACGTCAACGACATCAAAAAATTCGGTCGGGAATTAGGCCCGGATGTCACCTGCACAAAAGTCATCGGAGGGCTTCACGACCTTGTGCTCTCAGCGCCCGAAATCAGAGAACCGCTCTATCGCTACATCTTCAGCTGGCTTGACCGCACCCTCCCCGCCACAACCCAATCGCCCCAATCCGCGGAATAGCATCAAACCACAAATCAGGCTCAAACTCCAGCTGCACGACAGCAGAATAACAGTTAATTAATATTAAAACAGGCGCATCATATTGACATTGTCAGCAAAACAGACTAAATTTGCAAATTAGTACATCCGCACACAGTAATTGATTCAGATCAATAGCATTTCGGAGTATCACTCATCCACTAAACGGGGCTGACCGGTTTTGACAGCGTGCAGAAGTGGTGAGTAAGCATGCAGAGCAATGATGGCTACGCTCTTAAATCAGGGACATCAAAATTTCAAATGGCGAAAACAACTACGCTCTCGCTGCCTAATCGAAGCACAGTAGATTAGCTTTATTTCGGCAACAGTTGCCGAAACGAGACATCACCCGATTGTCCTTTTTCCGAGACGGATCGACCCGGTGGTGCAGATAAATCGGAAATATGGCGACGAAAGCCTCGCGACTCGCCGAGAAACTTAGAGGATAAGGCTGAGATTGGTTGTTTCTTACCTGTCTCAACACGAAAACCAAGAAGAAACTAAGCATGTAGAAAGCTCATTAGTTCCGCGTTTGGACGAGGGTTCAAGTCCCTCCAGCTCCACTTAGCGGGTCGGACAGATTGCTGCAATCCAGTTGCAGCGATTTCCAATTCCGGCCAACAAAAGTCTAAACAAGACTAAACCGCAGAATTTCAATCAATTCTGCGGTTTTTTCGGGTCAAGCCGAAATGCCAGTGCATATGTTAAATTGAGACGTAGAGAGTGTTAAAATTTTAGGCGTATAGTTTGACG
>NZ_JAIDEN010000108.1 GCF_029054785.1 Duncaniella sp. | reverse complement strand
GCCAACAAGTGGTATATCGCCGGTGTCAATGCCCTCAAGGAGCCGGTGAAAGTTAAACTTGACCTTTCGGCGCTCGGTCTGAAGGGCGCTGAAGCCGTGAGTTATGCCGACGAGAAGGGCAAGGAGCTCAAAGCAAAGCAGCTCAAACTGAAAAATGCAGCTTCTGTTCCGGTCGAAATCATGCCTGACGGCGGTTTTGTGATTATAGGCGAATAAAATGAATCAAACTTGTCGATATATGAAAAAATTATTATCTCTCGTACTGGCACTGAGTCTTTCGCTGTCAGCGCTGGCTCAGCAGGCCATCTGGGGCGTGCCTACAATCATATCGCCCGACATTCACCCCGACAATACTGTGACATTCCGTCTTGACGCGCCCAAGGCCCATCAGGTAATCGTGACCGGTGATTTCCTGCCGACAGAAAAGGTCACAACTCCTTACGGCTCCTTTGATGTCCCAGGTAAAGCCGAACTGAAAAAGAATAGCGACGGACTCTGGGAGTTCACAACTGCCGCGCCTCTGTCTCCTGAGCTATACAGCTACACTTATCTTGTCGATTCGCTCCGTATCAACGACCCCAACAATGTCTACATGCTTCGCGATGTGGCTTCTGTCTCTAACATCTTCATAATCCCCGGCGAAAGGGCCGACTTATACAGAGTCAGCAATGTGCCCCACGGAACCATATCGAAGGTGTGGTACGACAGTCCATCGCTCGGCATGAGCCGCCGAATGACGGTCTATACTCCTGCCGGTTATGAGCAGGGCGACGGACGCTATCCGGTGTTCTATCTTCTCCACGGAATGGGCGGCGATGAAAATGCCTGGGTCGAGCTCGGACGCGCTGCGCAGATTCTCGACAATCTCATTGCGTCGGGCAAGGCCGAGCCGATGATTGTCGTGATGACCAACGGCAATGCCTCTCAGGAAGCGGCTCCGGGCGAAAACTCGTCGGGAATTGTGCCTCCGACAATCAGGCTCCCCAAGACGATGGACGGTTCATTCGAGGCCTCATTTCCCGAAGTGGTCGATTTCATCGATTCAAACTACCGCACACTGGCCGACAAGTCCCACCGTGCTATTGCCGGACTGTCGATGGGCGGTTTCCACTCGCTGGGCATTTCGAGAGAATATCCCGATATGTTTGACTATGTAGGCCTTTTCTCCGCCGCCATCAAGCCGAATGATGGTGTGAAATCACCTGTCTACACAGATATCGACAGTAAACTGAAGACGCAGTTTGACAGAAAACCGGCGCTCTACTGGATTGCCATCGGCAACACCGATTTCCTCTATGACGCCAACACCCAGTATCGCAGGATGCTTGACGAGAATGGCTATCCCTATGTTTACTACGAAACCCCTGACGGCCATATCTGGAAAAACTGGCGAATCTATCTGACCGAATTTGTTCCGAAATTATTCAGAGGCGAATGATTCGATAAAAATTTGCATCTTTGCGTAGACCATAGAGTCCGATTGTCTTATTCAAAGATTTGAGCCGACATCAGGCATGGCTAAAAATAGCTGAAAATATGTGCCGAGAATCTGGCACCACATTTTTGCGTCCCGGAAATTATAGCTACTTTTGTATGCGAAATTACGATTTTGAAAGAGGACAATGACTGACAACTCTCCCGAAAATTCCGCTTCCGGGTGTACTTTTCGATGACCGAAACGGGTAAAAAGAGGCAACTGACGGCGGTTAAAAATCCTTAACCGGAGTCAAGAATTACAAAATTGGTTTTCCCCACTTTACGGCAACTTCCACGAAAGTACACGATTAGTACCCAACCCTTTCCAAACACCTCTGACAATCAGTTCATTTGCCCAAATAAGAAAAATATGCTAAATTTGCACTCATCTAACCCAAAATAGAAGATCTCTTAGAACAATAGAAATGAAAACAATAGGCAAATTACTATTCATAAGCTCATTAGCTGTCACTGTCTCATGTGGCAACGGCAATAAATGGCAGCTTGAAGGCCGCATTGACGGACTTGGCGAAAAAGATCTGCTTGTCCTTGAAGGTAACAATCAGGGATATTGGTATCCGATGGACACCATCGAGGTCAAAGGCAACGGATCGTTCAGTTATAGCCGTGATGCCCAGGGCTACCCTGACATCTATCGGCTGAGGGTGGGAGAGAAGTCGCTCTATTTCCCGATTGACAGCATCGAGACACTTTCGATCACCGCTCAGGCTCCTGATATTGATGTGAACCACAGTCTTTCAGGTACTCCACAAGCTGCGAATCTCGAACGCGTCGACAGCCTGCTTCGTGCCGAAGCGGTTTCCGGAGGAGCACAGGCAGTCACTGCTAACGTCGAACTCAAACGTGAACTTGGCAAGATGATTCTCTCGGATCCTGCCGGAATTGTTCCTTATTATATTATAAGCAAGCGTATCGGCGGACAGCCGCTTTTCAACCCGGCAGTCAAAGAGGATCTGCGCATTATCGGTGCGGTGGCAAATGCCTTTAATGAGCTGCGTCCCTCGGATCCGCGCACAACCTACCTGCGCAATCTCTTTATTTCAAATCGTCCCAAGTCCGGAAAAGTTAATGAGGAAAACGTGGCCTATGCCAATGAAGTCCGCGCTTTTGACATCAATCTGTTTGACAATGAAGGCAAGCAGCATTCACTGCTTGATCTGACCTCAAAAGGTAAAGTTGTCATCCTCAACTTCACTGCCTATACAGCCGAGGATTCGCCTGCATTCAACGTGATGCTCAACAAGATCTATGAGAAATATCATCAGCAGGGCCTGGAAATCTATCAGGTCGCATTTGATGATGACGAATATGCCTGGAAGCAGACAGCGAAGAACCTTCCGTGGATCACTGTGCTCAACGGTGTGGCCGATGGTGACAAGGCTCTGCGCGACTACAATGTCGGCGCACTGCCTGCGATTTTCATCTTTGACCGCAACGGTGATGTCGTCGAGCGTGTGACCGATCTCGGCACTCTTGACGCTTCGGTAGCGCGTCGACTCTAAAACAACTAGGAATAACGACTTTATATATCGGCCTGCGGCGACTGAGTTGAAAACATTCTATCGGATTCTGCGCTTTATACTTATATTTGTATTAGTGCTGCCTCTGGCAGTACCGCTGATTCTTTATGTTGTCCTCAGTCTTCCCTCTGTCCAGAACAGTATTGCCGATACAGCAGAAAAAGAACTCACCGAGCTTTTGGGAACAGAAGTCTCGGTGGGTTCTGTGTCTATCGCCCCCTTTAACCGAGTGGTGCTTTCTGACGTCAGTGTGAACGATCCGGCCGGTGAAAAAGCCTTGCGGGTCGACCATCTCGGCGCAGGTTTCAGCTTTTTTGAAGGTTTGTGGAACAAGCGTCTGGTCATTACCTATGTGGAGATCATAGACCTTGACCTCAGGCTCTATCGGCAGTCTTCGTCAGATCCATTGAACATCCAGCCTATCATTGACAGGTTCAAGAAAAAGGATGATAAGGGTCCCTCTAAATTTGATCTGGCGGTCAATCTTGTAGTCATCCGGCGATCAGGACTCAGCTATGATGTCCGTGATATGGCACCGGCTGATTCAGGGCGCTTTGATGCCAACCATATCCGCATCGGAGAACTGCGGGCCGACCTTTGTGCGCCTGTCATTTCGGACAGTCGCATTGAAGTCGAGATCAAACGCATGGCGGCATCAGAAGGCTGCGGACTTTTGCTTAAAGAACTGACAGCCGTAGTGAATGCTGACAAGGAAACGATGAGTGTGGAGAATTTTGCGGTTGAAGTGAATGACTCCAGGCTTGCACTCAATGATTTCACCTTGCGTTCGCCGCTTGGAGGCCCGATTGTGCCGGAAGAGATCCTCTGTTCTCCTGTCGAGACGCTATCGGAGTCCTATCTGACCATCTCGGATCTAAGTCCGTTTGTCAGAGGTCTGGAGGATGCTGATCTGCGGGTGGATATTGATCTGGAGGCTGACGGGGCTCTTGACAGCCTGAATCTGAATCGTTTTGAACTCTCGATTGCCGAGAGAAATGCCCGCATAAGCGCCCACGGCTTTATTGAAAACCTCACACGTGGCCCGAAGGCTCTGTTTGTCAGTCTTCAGCGCCTCAATGTGCAGGCTTCTGTTCCGCAGGCTTTGAGCTATATCTCGAATGAGACAAATCTTGGTCATGATTTATATAAAAGGCTTCTCCCTCTTGCTCCATTAGGGGAGATTGATTTGCTCGGAGATCTGACATTGCAACCCGGTGGAATTGACTTCAACGGTGCGCTGGATACAGACTGCGGAAGTGTTGACATTGATTGCGGTCTCAAAAAAGACGGTCCTGAAGGCCCTCTGAGAATAGACGGTTTTGTTTCCTCGATGGGCCTGAATCCCTCTGCTTTGCATAAGTCTCTGACTCCTCTGACCTATATATCTTTTGAATCAGAGGCGGATCTGACGATTATGAACAATAAGAATATCCGGGGAACGCTTGGACTTTCAGTTCCGGAATTCATCTGGAACGGTTATGAGTTCTCGGATCTCAGCGCAAATGCTGATTTCAGAGGAAACAGTGTCGACGCGACGTTGAGATCCACATCTCCGATGCTTGATTTCTCAGCCTCCGGAGGTGCCGAGCTTAGTGGAGAGAGGCCTCTTACCGAGCTTTATGCACAGGTCCGCAGGGTCTCGCTTGATCCTTTTGTCAAGGGGGAGAAACTGAGAGGCGATATCTCATTTGAGTTTGACGGATCGGTCCGCGGTCGCAATCCGGATAACATCAACGGCTGGGTGAAGCTGTCGGAGCTTACGTTTGACGGTCGCAATGACAGGTCTCTGTCAATTTCGCGTATAGAGCTGGATGCCATGACCGGAGATTCGGCCCGGAGTCTCTTGCTTCGCAGTCCTCAACTGGATATTGACCTCACCGGCAGTTTCAGCCTGAAGACCCTCGTCAAGGATGTCAGGGCTGTGGTTGCCAAAGTATATCCGGCTTTGTTGCCGGCTGATACGGAACAGGAGATTGCTGATTTCAATTTTGATCTTGATCTCAAAGTCAAGGAAGATTCTACGGTCAGCCGCTTTTTGGGTTTGCCCACCGATATTATCTATCCCGTGAATGTAAAATCATTCGGACGAGGCGGCGATGTCGCCATGATCGGAGTTGATGTGGATGCCCCTTATCTGCGCAACAAGGACAAGCTTGTGGAAGGAACCCGCCTGTCTGTGTTGCTCGATGCGGCCAACGTCCGGTCGGGCGTAAGCGCCCACACATCATTCCCGACCAAGAACGGAATGCTGGACCTGCTGCTGAATTCCGAAGGCGCGCTTGACTCGCTGGGAACATCAATTGTCTGGAAAATAGACCGACAGGAGGATTTCCACGGCAATTTTGATTTTTCAGCCCTGTTCAGCCGCAGCGATGGTGACAATGACGTGCTTCTGACTGACATATCCGTCGCACAGACCCAGATGGTATTCAATGATTCCGTCTGGACTGTCAATCCGGCATCGGTGCAAGTGTCGCCGAAAAGGATCGCAGTCAGCAATCTCAGCGGGCAGCGTGCAGGGCAGTCTCTGAAGATCAACGGTGTAGCCTCGGCCGACTCGACGGACCGTCTGATTGTTGAGCTTGATGCCATTGACGTCGACTATATTTTCGATTCGCTCAACATGAGCGATGCCGTGCAGTTCGGCGGACGGGCAACAGGCAGCTTCTACGGGTTGAAACTTCTTTCCGGAGATCCGGTGCTCTATACGCCACGGCTTAAAGTCGATGGTCTGAAATACAACGGCTGTGTGATGGGCGACGGAGATATCCGCAGTTATTGGGACCATGAGGCCAAGTCTGTCAGGATAATGGCTGACATAGTCGGGAAAAACGGTTCCAGATCGGAAGTGGACGGTATCATCAAACCGATGAGTTCAGAGCTTGATTTCATGTTTAAGGCCGACAAAGCGCCGGTCGGTTTCATGGCTCCGTTTATGTCGGCGTTTACCTCGAAGATCAGCGGCGAGGTCAGCGGTGAAGCTCATCTCTACGGCACGTTCAAGAATCTGGATCTGACAGGCGATATATTTGCCAAAGACCTGAGTCTGAAACTTGATTTCACAAACACGACCTACACGACGACTGACAGTGTGCACCTGCGGCCGGGCATGATCACTTTTGACAATATCTGTCTGACTGACCGCAACGGAAAGACCGCCAGTCTCAACGGCTATGTGGCTCATACATATTTCCACGATCCGACATTCCGCTTCGATATCACTGGAGCGCGTGATTTTCTGGTCTATGATGTCGGCGAAAATCAGACCGAAGATCCTTGGTATGGACTCGTCTATGGCAACGGCAAGGCTTCGGTCAGCGGAGTGCCCGGTCGTGTAGATATAAATGTTGCCATGTCGACTGCGCAGAAATCTACTTTTACCTTTGTTATGAGCGATGCCGAGCAGGCTATCGACTACCAGTTCATCACATTGCGGGATAAAAACAAGGCCTACAAGGATTCGATTGCAGCTCTGGATCCAACTCCCCTTATTGTCCGGCAGTTGCGCGAGCGGATACGCAATAAGGAGGAACAGTCAGCCTCGACTTATGCCATGACGTTCGATATCGGTATCACTCCTTCTGTGTCGATCAATCTTTTGATGGACCCTGTCGGAGGTGATAAGATCACAGCATTCGGCAGCGGTCAGATGAGAATGTCATACAGTTCTGACGGAGACCTGCGCATGTATGGTGACTATAAGATCAACCATGGTGTCTATAATTTTACTCTTCAGGATATAATAATAAAGGCCTTCAAGATCAAGGATGGCAGCAAGATCACCTTCCTGGGCGATCCTTACAGCGCACAGCTTGACATTGTGGCGTCTTATTCGCTCAATGCCAATCTTAGCGATCTTGACGAATCTTTCCTTGAAGACCGTGAGCTGACACGCACGAGTGTGCCGGTCGATGCCCTGATGATGGTCCGCGGAGACATCCGTCAGCCTGAAATTTCGTTTGATCTGGACTTCCCGACGCTTACCCGTGACACCTACCGGAAAGTGCGCTCGATAGTGTCGACCGAGGACATGATGAACCGTCAGATCATTTATCTGCTGGCTCTCTCCAAGTTCTACACACCGGATTACATGACGGCTACTCATGGCAACGAACTTGTATCGGTTGCCTCATCCACGATCTCCTCCCGTCTAAGCTCGATGCTCGGCGAACTGAGCGATAACTGGAGCATTGCGCCGGCCATCCGCAGTGACCGCGGAGACTTCTCCGATGTCCAGGTGGACGTGGCCTTGTCAAGCCATCTGCTCAACAACCGCCTGCTGCTGAACGGAAACTTCGGCTATCGCGATAATTCAATGAACAACAACAGTTTTATCGGCGATTTCGATATACGCTATCTGCTCAACCGTGCAGGAACAATCCAGCTTAAGGCCTACAACCGCTACAATGATCAGAACTACTACCTGAAGAGCGCCCTGACCACCCAGGGAGTCGGACTTGTATTCAAACGTGACTTTGACAATATTTTTTCATTCCTGAAACGCCGCAAAACCCCGAAAAAGGAGGCCGGTCAGTCTGAAAAATCCAAACCTGAGAATGCCGTGAAAAACGAAGAGGAGAAAATGTCTGAAAAAAGCGAAAAACAGATGTAACTAAACCGCGTGGCTCTTCGTCTAAATAGCAGACCTCTGCTGAGAATAACAGAAAATATCACAATATTCACATTTTTATGAGAAAAAGTATCATCTCGCTGGCGCTGTTTGCCATAGGCTCGCTTGGCATGAGCGCTGCGCCATTGTGGCTTCGCAACGTGGCTATTTCTCCTGATGGCACTACGATTGCATTTACCTACAAAGGAAACATTTTTACCGTCCCGGCCAAAGGTGGCGATGCCAGGCAGCTGACTTCAGGCGGAAGTTACAACACATTGCCTGTATGGAGTCCTGATGGCTCGAAGATCGCGTTCAACAGTGATCGCGAAGGTTCGCTCGACATTTTTGTCGTTGATAGCAAAGGCGGTGTTCCCAAACGGCTGACAACACATTCAGGCAATGAGACTCCGCTCGCTTTCAAAGACAACAGCCATGTCGTTTTCAGTACTGCCGACATGCCTGCGTCGACTGCGGCACAGGCTGCATTCTCCCAGCAGGTATATACGGTCGACATCAATGGCGGACGTCCTGAAATGATGATCTCGCTCACAATGCCGGCCCTTAGTTTCAATCGTGACGGACGGGTTCTGTATCAGGACCGTAAAGGCGTTGAAAATATCTGGAGAAAGCATGAGCGTTCTTCAGGCACTGCCGACATCTGGCTTCTCGACAACGGCAAACACACGAAACTGACAGACTTCAACGGACATGACATGAATCCTGTCTGGGCCAATGACGGTCAGTTTTATTTCATAAGTGAGGAAGACGGAACTCTCAACGTCTACAAACGTTCGGTTGACGGTTCGCAGAAACGACAGCTGACCAAGTTCAAGACGCATCCTGTTCGTTCGTTGTCAGCCTCTGACAACGGTCGGCTCGCGTTCAGCTGGAACGGAGAGATCTATACGATGACCGAAAATGAAAAGCCCTCAAAAGTCGAAGTCAATATTCTCAGCGATGATTATGCCTCGCCGGTAGAAAAGACAATGCGCCGTTCGGGTGCCTCGACATTTGCAGTGTCGCCTGACGGAGAATTGGTGGCGTTCGTGCTTCGCGGCGATGTTTATGTCACTTCGACCGAATATAACACAACCCGCCGTATCACCGACACGCCTGCTCAGGAGCGCGCCGTGGATTTCGCTCCTGACGGGCGCAGCATTGTCTATGACAGCGAGCGCGACGGAATCTGGCAGCTGTTTACCACTGAAATCAAGGATCCGGAGGAGAAATCGCTTCTTTATGCCACGGAACTTGTTGAGAAACCTCTCTATAAGAGTGACAAGCCTGCGTTTTTCCCGGCTTACAGTCCCGATGGAAAGAAGGTTGCTTTCCTGGAAGACCGCACAACTCTGCGTGTGATGGATCTCAAGAGCAAGAAGGTCGTAACAGCGCTTGACGGAAAGTATAATTACAGTTACGCCGACGGAGATGCGGGCTTTGAATGGAGTCCGGACAGCCGATGGCTCCTCACAAACTATATCGGTATCGGAGGTTGGAACAATGCTGACATTGCTCTTGTAAAGGCTGACGGCAGTGAGACCGTCAATCTGACCGAAAGCGGTTATAGCAATGGCAGTCCGCAGTGGGTGCTTGGAGGAAAGGCTGTTGCATATACAACCAGCAAATATGGCTACAAGAGTCATGGCAGCTGGGGCAATGAGAGCGACGTCATGCTTATGTTCCTTGACGGAGAGGCCTATGACCGATTCCGGATGACAGATGAGGAACTGAAGCTCGCCGACAAAGAAAAATCGGCCAAAGACAAGAAAAAGCAGGATGGCAAAAAGTCTGACTCTAAGAAAAAATCCAAAAAGGATGCAGCCAAGAAAAACGATGCTAAAAAAGATTCTGTAAAAAAGGATGAAGTCAAGGCCCTGGATCTCGACTTTGAAAACCGCCGTTATCGGATGGCGCGTCTGACAGGCTCTTCGGCAAGATTAGGATCGTATTACATATCTCCCAAAGGGGATAAGCTCTACTATGTCGCATCCAGCCCTGACGGACGCTCTCTCTATGAACGCAATCTGAAGGAGGGCGGTACGCGAGTTCTTGTCAAAGGTCTGAGTGCATGGGGCATGGTGCCTGACAAAAAGGGTGCCAACATTTTCGTGATTGACCGCTCCGGCATCAAGAAAGTCAATCTCGCAAGCGGAAAATCGACAGGCGTATCTTATGAGGCCGAATACAACCGCCGTCCGTCAGAAGAACGGGAGTATATCTACGACCACATGTGGCGTCAGGTTTTTGACAAATTCCACGACAAGAAATTCCACGGTGCAGACTGGAAACTGTATAAGAAGGAATATGCAAGATTCCTGCCTCATATCAACAATGGATATGATTTTGCGATTTTGCTCAGTGAGATCCTCGGAGAACTTAACGCATCACACACCGGCGGCATCTATTCCGGCGGTTCAGGCCGCCAGGTGCTCCCGACAGCTTCGTTCGGTGCATTCTTTGATGAATCATTCAAGGGCGACGGTCTTAAGATCAAAGAGATCGTCAAGCGCGGTCCGCTTTCTGACAAGAGCCTCGGCCTTGCTGCGGGCGATGTGATTCTCTCTGTCAATGACTCTCTGATCCGTGCCGGCAAAGACTATTATCCTCTGCTTGAAGGAAAGAACGGGAAGAAAGTGAAACTTGAAGTGAAGAAAGCCAAAGGCGAGAAAAAGACAGTCTATGTAAAGCCTGTCGGCTCTAACACAATCAAGGATCTGCTTTACAGCCGATGGGTCGAACGCAATGAACGCATTGTCGACAGTGTGTCAGGAGGCCGTATCGCCTATGTGCATGTGAAAGCGATGGATGGTTCGAGCTTCAATGAGGTCTATGACCGTCTGCTCGGCAAATACCGTAATCACGATGCGGTTGTCGTTGACACTCGTCACAATGGCGGAGGCTGGCTTCACAACGACCTTGCTATACTCCTCAGCGGCAAAGCATACGTAACGCACTGTCCGCGCGGCCAGTTTATCGGCACAGATCCCTTCTCTCAATGGTGCAAGCCATCGGCCATGCTTGTCGACGAAAGCAATTACAGTGATGCCCACGGCACTCCGTATGTCTATCAGACTCTTAAGATCGGCGATGTCATCGGCGCACCGATTCCAGGCACGATGACAGCTGTCTGGTGGGAGACTCAGATTGATCCGACAATCGTCTTCGGTATCCCCGAAGTGACCTCGCTGGACCGCAACGGTGAAATGCTGGAAAACAAGCAGCTCAACCCTGATGTGGTCATCTACAATAATCCCGCCGATGTCCTCCGTGGCGTTGACGAACAGCTCATAGGCGCCACCAAGCACCTTATGAAGAAAACCGCCAAGAAATAAGCGCGGGTGTCTTAAGACCGCATTCACATAAAACCGCAATCCGGATGATCCGTCCAGTCAAGGACGACTCATCCGGATTGTTTTATTTGTTGCTGCCGGTTAAGAATGATTTATTTACTGCGTTTAATGTTGTCAGAGTCGCAGTATCATTTCAAACTGTTTGCTTGTCAATGTGATGTTCTTGTTTTTAAGAAATGCCGACAAGGCTGTATTGTCAGAGTTGATGTTCAAGACTTTTACAAAGTCTGTTTTCATGCGTTTTGTGGCTTCATGCAACAGGCGTGAGGCTATTCCTCTTCGGCGGTATTCTTCTCTGATCGCTATTTGGGACAGATCTCCGGTATGCGGATCAAGTACGCAGTAGCCGACGGGAATTCCGCTGATTTTAACGCCGAGACATGTCAGGTCGGTCTCCGCGCGTCTGATTGATTCAATGCTGTTTTGCCATGAGGGATAAAAATCGCAAAAATCCTGACATTGAAGGATAAAATCAATTGTGACCGGCTCGACAGTGTATTCTGAACTCAGATCCGCGGGGGCGTTGTTAATGGCGCCGATCGTCTGTCTGAAACAATCGAACTCCCTGCTTGTCTCAAAGTTCATGCGGTTGTACACAGTAATGGCTCTATGGTTGTTTTGCAATACCTCTAACAGATATTGCCTGATGCCTGCCTCTTTGAGAAAGGGAATAGAATAGCTGAAGATCTTTCCGGCTATGCCTTGTCCACGATATTCCTTCACTGTTCCTGTCCCGGTGTCGTAAGCGGTAGGAATGCCGTTGTATATTCCCTTCCCGTTCAATGTGAATGCCACAATTTCATCCTTTTCAAAAGCTGCAAACGAGATGCGGGGATCATAGCCGCGTCTTTTGAGCATCGAACGGACCTCTCCTTTGTCAAAACAGATCTCATAATCAGAGAAAGCACGTTCAAAGCTGATGAACAGCGTATCGAAGTCGGTATGTTCTAAATTTCTGATTTTCATCGGGCAGTCGGGTTCAAATGACAGTTGGATCGGTCTCTGTATGGATTTGCGAAAAAATAAGCCGATCAAATGATGATCGGCATTAAGGATTGTTATTGAAACTCTTTCAAATGTACCTCGGAGGGGTATTAAACCCACTTTTTGAGGAAAATACGGGAAAATAAAAGAAAGATAAAATACGATTAATCAGGAGGTTGTGATTTTGGTCTTTTCTCTTATTTTCGCATTTTTAGCCTTGTTTTTCTAAAAGTTGCTTATTGGTTGCTTATTGGAAAAATCTTTTTTGTACCTTTGCAAGCAAAAGAAAACAAATAGAATAGACATAATGGCAAAGAAAAATTATCGAGGCAATAACACATATTTGATTGAGGGAAACGCCGGAGACAACCCTAAATTAATGGGTCAGTCGCTTAGTGATGGTCGCGATAGTCTCTACTTAGAATTTTATTTAGGCTATGAAGTAGCCGAGAGCAATAACGGAAAGACTTATAAAAAAGTCAATCGAAGTACTGAGCGGTTAGGCCTGTATCTGTGGCAAGCGCCACGTACACCGATGGAGCGTCAGCAGAATAAGGAAACATTGGAGATTGCCAAACGCATCCGGTTTGAGCGGGGGCAGGAACTATTGGAGTGTGCAGAGGGTTACAGGCTCAAAAGAAACAGAGATGTAGATTTCTTGAAATGGATGTGGTCCTACTATGAGAATTACAGCAAGGGCGATAAACGTAATGTCGAGCGGGCCTATACTTGATTGTTGGATCTCGATGTGGGA
>NZ_JAIDEN010000107.1 GCF_029054785.1 Duncaniella sp. | reverse complement strand
ATCGGTGGTGCTTTTGTCTTTTTTGACTGATTCGAGTGTGCGGGCCGGGGTTGTGCGGCGGTTTGAGGTGGTCTGTCGGGTGCTTTGCCTGTCGGGTGTCTTGCTTTTGCGGCGCGTCTGGGCGTCGGCGCTTCCTGCGGCAATGACAAGCGCGATCAGCAGCACCGCAAGCCTGCGGCACCATCTGAGCGGTGTTTCGGATCTCAAGGAAGTTAAAAGCACTGGTCGGTTTTGGGGAGTTTTTTTGGAGTTTTGGGAGAACTGGGAGAGCTGGGAGTTTTGGGAGATCTGGGAGTTTTGGGTTTTGGGCCAATTGGTCTGATTGGGCCAATTGGACTAATTAGACCAATTAGACTAATTTCAGTCTAATTGCCTGCTCTGCTCAGAAGCGCGAGGAGGCGATTTTCATGATCTGGGCGGCGGTGACGCGGGTGTAGCCTTTGGGGGCGGTCCAGGTCTTGGTGGCGCCGGTGTTCCATTCGCTGCGGTTGGCGTTGATGTCAAGTTCGGCGCTGAGTGTGGTGCTGGCTCCTGAGGCTGTCAGCAGGGTCGTGGCGGCAAAGGGGCCGAAGGGGCTTTTCGAGAAGTCGGAATATTCGGCTGTCATCGGTTTGCGGCTGCCGGGGGTGACGGTGAGGCTTTCGAGTCTGTCGGTGCCGGTGTCGACAGTGAATGTGTAGCTCATGCCTTTGGGGCTGCCTTCAGGGGTGATTGTCCAGTTGAAGCGGTCGCCTTCGAGTTTGCAGCGGGAGGCGCTCAGAGGGGTGTCGCCGAGGATGAAGGCGCGTCCCAGCAGGAGGTCCTGGACGTTTTCAACGGTTGCGGGGAAGCCGCCGAGCAGGTCGGTGAGGCTTTCGGCAAAGTAGAGTTTTTCGAGCTTGTAGAGCGCGAAAATGCTGTCCTGGGTGACCATCATGGAGGCCATTTCAATTCCGAGGAAGCGCAGGGAGAGGTGGATGTTTTCGCCGCGCTTCATGGTCAGGGTTCCGCTGATGCTGAATTTCTTCGGGCTTTTGAGGCGGAGGGTGAGGGGGGCTTTGAGGTCGGTCCAGTCGCCGTAGCTGTCGGAGAGGGTGGTGAGGCGGGTTTTCAGTGCGCTCTGGCTCAGGCTGCTTCCGGAGGGCTCGTAAGAGTCGCCGCTGCCTGTTGCGGACCGGCCTGAGCGGCAGGAGACTGTCAGGAGTGCGGAGAGTGTTATCAGAAGTAAGCCGAAAGAGCGTGAGCGCTGTCGGATCAGTGTCGGAATTGTCATTTGAAGAAATATGTCTTATGTTTCACTTTCTTGGCCAGGAGTTTGTTGTCAGGGGCGAGTTCGAGGGCCTCTTTCCAGAATTTCAGAGCGCCGTCGGGGTCGCCGTCCATGAAGTAGATGTCGCCGGCGTGTTCGAGGATCTCTTCGCTGCGCTCGTCGGAGAGGGAGAGGGTGCGGTCAATGATCTCGCGTGCTTTGGCGTAGTCTTTGCGCTTGAAGAGGACCCAGGCGTAGGTGTCCATCGAGGTGGCGTTTTCGGGTTCGGCGCCTACGGCTTTTTCGATCATTTCAAGGGCGCGGTCGAGGTCGCGGCCTTCGCAGGCGAGGTAGTAGGCGCAGTTGTTTAGGGCGAGGGTGTTGTCGGGGTCGTAGAGGAGCGATTTCTGATAGTAGACGAAGGCGCTGTCGGCTTGCTCGCGGGCGTAGAGGTTGTCGCCCATAGCTCCGTAGATGCGCGAGAGCTGGCTTACGTCAGTCGAGTCGGTGAGGGAGAGTGCGTGGCGGTATTCGGCGGCTGCCTTGTCGCGCTGGCCTTCCTGGTCGTAGATCGAGCCGAGCACGAGGTACTGGCGGCTGCTTTCGGGGTAGTAGCGCAGGGAGCGCTTGATGGCCTGGCGGGCCTTTTCAAGTTCGTCGACCTGAAGATAGAGCGAGGTGAGCATTTCCCATCCTTCCTCGTCGGCGGGATCGAGGTCGAGGGCGCGCTCGGTCTGCTCGGCGGCTTTGGCGTAGTCCTTGGTGACTACCAGATAGCGCGAGTAGAGGTCATGGATGTCATGTTCGTGGGGGTGCTGGTCGATCAGGACATCGAAGAGCTGCCCGATGCGGGGGAAGTTGGTGGAGTCGTTGAGCATCTCCTGTATGTAGCTGCGGAGGATGACGAGTTTGGTCTCCACGTCGAGATTTTTCTGTTCGAGGGCCTGGAAGACTTCGCGGTTGAAGGCTGCGCTGTCGCCGAGAGTGTGGTAGAACTGGGCGCGTGAGTAGTAGGCGAGGCCGCTTGAGGGGTCGAGGACGCAGGCGCTGTCATAGAACTCTTTGGCGCGGTCGTTGAGGCCGAACATCGAGTATATGTCGCCCGAAAAGACCTGATAGTCTACGGAGCGAGGCGACGACAGGCGCAGGCGGTCGGCTTCGGCGAGGATCGAGGCAGTGTCCTGGAGGGCGTAATAGAGCTGTATCTTTTTGGATGACAGGGGGATGCTTTTGCCTTCGGCGATCTCTACGGAGTCATAGACAGCTATGGCACGGTCGCGGTCGGCTTCGCTGCCACCCTGTCCGAGGACTCCGGCGTAGCGGTAGGTGACTTCGAGGCGGTCGGGGTAGAGGGTGTGGAGCCGTTCCCAGGTCCTGAGGGCTTCGTCGCGGTTGAGAAGCTGCTCGTTGAGCATGGCGTAACGGCCTCCGTAGTAGATGTCGGAGGGGTTGGCCTCGCAGTAGTCACGCAGCAGTTCCATCGAGCGGCTGAGCATGGCGGAGTCGTTCTGGGAGAGGCTGAGGAGGTAGGTCGAGAGTTCCACTCCAATTTCTTTGTCGGCGGGGTTCAGCTCGCTTGCCCGCTGGAGGAGGGAGAAGGCTGCGTCATGTTTGCTCTGCGATTTTGCCCGCAGGGCTTCGAGATATATGTAGTCGGCCTTGCGTGCGTCCTCAGCGCCGGTCTTGGCCTGGCGCCGCCCGGCTGCGATGGCCGAGAGGGCTCCGAGGGCAAGGATTGCAAAGATGAGCAGTGGGAGCTTTTTCATTTTTCGGGATTGGAGTGGAGGGTTGGGAGAACTGGGAGGATTGGGAGTTCTGAGAGCTTTGGGAGTTCTGCTCCGGGGGATTGGTCCAATTAGTCTGATTAGGTTAGTCCAATTAGTCTGATTAGTTTAGTCCAATTAGTCTGATTAGGTTAATTGGTCCAGTTGGCGGGTGCCGGTCGGGGTCAGTTGACTCCTGTGTGGCCGAAGCCTCCGTCGCCACGCTCGGTCTGGTCGAGGCTGCTGACGGGTTCCCATTCGGCGCGGACATATTCCTTGATGACGAGCTGGGCGATGCGTTCGCCGTCGGAGATGGTGTAGGGGGTGTCGGAGAGGTTGATGACTATGATGCCGATCTCGCCGCGATAATCGGCGTCGATGGTGCCGGGGGTGTTGACGAGCGAGATCCCGTGACGGAGTGCAAGGCCTGAACGGGGACGGACCTGACATTCGTAGCCCTGGGGGAGCTGTATGCGCAGTCCTGTCGGGATGAGGGCGCGCTGGAGGGGCTGGAGTGTCACCGGGGAGTCGAGCTTGGCGCGGACATCCATGCCTGCCGACGAGGGGGTTTCATATGCCGGGAGTTCGTGGCCGGATTCGTTGATGATTTTTACCTTGATACTGTCCATAAATAAACGGTTGCGATGGAGGCGGCTTCCGCGAGGAGCGGCGGGGACGCCTTGAGTCGAAAGTGAGATGTGTTGTCAAATAAACAAGCGAAAGTAGCAAAATTCCCGCACATACGTGCATTTTTCTCCTTAATAATTATGAAATAGGTGTGAAAGGGGGTGCGAAACGGGCACATGACCGCGTTTCGGCGTATCATGTGCCCGTTGATGTTTATAGATCGTGGCCGGGGCCTTTTCAGGCTTTTAGGGCTGCGATTGTCTGCTCGATGGCTTCGATTTTGGTTGTGGCGTCGGAGAGCTTTTTGCGCTCGGCGTCGACCACGGCGGCTGGTGCGTTGCCTACGAAGCGTTCGTTGGAGAGTTTCTTTTCGACCGAAGCGCGGAAGCCGCGGAGGTAGTCGAGCTCTTTGGTGAGTTTGGCGAGTTCGGCTTCAACGTCCATGTTGTTGAGCAGTGGGATGTTGAATTCGGTGGTGCCTACCATGAAGGAGGCTGCGGCGGGGTCTTTCTCGCTGACGGTTGCGATGCCTGAGAGGTTGCCGAGGCGGATGGCTACGGCTTCCATCGGGATCGAGCCGCCGATGACGTTGAGCTGGAGGGTGTCGCGCGAGGGGATGTTGCGCTGGGCGCGGACTCCGCGGACTCCGTTGATGATTTCCTTGACGGTCTCCATTTCGGCGAGGATGCGGGGATCTGCGCCGGTGGCCTGCGGCATGGAGGCGTACATGATGGATTCGCCTTCACGACGGTCGCCCAGGTGCTGCCAGAGTTCTTCGGTGATGAAGGGCATGAAGGGGTGGAGCAGGCGCAGGAGGGAGTCGAAGAAGCCGATTGTGGCTTCGTAGCCGGCGCGGTCGATGGGTTTCTGATAGTCGGGTTTGACCATTTCGAGGTACCATGAGGAGAATTCGTCGCGGAAGAGGCGGTAGGCTGTCATGAGGGCTTCCGAGATGCGGAATTTCTCGAAGGAGTCGTTGATCTCGGCTACGGCTTCGGAGAGTTTTGAACTGAACCATTCGACGGCTTTGCGCGAGCTTTCGGGCTGTTCGAGCGAGGGGTCGACTTCCCAGCCTTTGACGAGGCGGAAGGCGTTCCAGATCTTGTTGCAGAAGTTGCGGCCGTTCTCGCAGAGTTTCTTGTCGAAGAAGATGTCGTTGCCTGCGGGTGCGGCGAGCATGATGCCCATGCGGACTCCGTCGGCGCCGTAGTCGGCGATGAGTTCGAGGGGGTCGGGGGAGTTGCCGAACTGCTTTGACATCTTGCGGCCGATCTCGTCGCGGACGATGCCGGTGAAGTAGATGTTGTTGAAGGGTTGTTTTCCGAGGAATTCATAGCCGGCCATGATCATGCGGGCAACCCAGAAGAAGATGATGTCAGGGCCTGTGACGAGGTCGGATGTGGGGTAGTAGTAGCGGATCTCTTCGTTGTCGGGTTCGAGGATGCCGTTGAAGAGTGAGATGGGCCAGAGCCAGGATGAGAACCAGGTGTCGAGGCAGTCTTCGTCCTGACGCAGGTCTGCGGCTGTGAGGGCGGGGTTGATCTCGCGGGCGAGGGTGAGGGCTTCGTCGGCGGTCTCGGCTACGACGAAGGTGTCGTCGGGGAGATACCATGCGGGTACGCGGTGGCCCCACCAGAGCTGACGCGAGATGCACCAGTCGCGGATTTCGGTCATCCAGCGGTTGTAGGTGGTCTTGAATTTCTCAGGTACGAAGCTGATGACGCCGTCTTCGGATGCTGCGAGGGCGGGGGCTGCGAGGGATTCCATCTTGAGGAACCACTGGTCGCTCAGGCGCGGTTCGGTAGCGGTGTCGGGGTTGCGTTCGGAGTAGCCGACTTTGTTTTCATATTCCTCGATCTTTTCGATGAGGCCTGCTTCGGCGAGGTCTTTGGCGATCTGCTCGCGGACGGCGAAGCGGTCCATGCCGATGTACATTCCGGCGGCTTCGCTGATTGTGGCGTCGTCGTTGAAGATGTCGATTGTCTCAAGGTTGTGTTTCTCGCCGAGCATGTTGTCGTTCATGTCATGGGCGGGGGTTACCTTGAGGCAGCCGGTGCCGAAGTCGATCTCTACGTAGTCGTCTTCGATGACGGGGATCTCGCGGCCTACGAGGGGTACGATGACGCGTTTGCCGCGGAGGTGCTGATTTTTGGGGTCGTTGGGGTTGATGCACATGGCTGTGTCGCCCATGATGGTCTCAGGACGGGTTGTGGCCACGATGGCATAGCCTTCCTCGCCTACGATCTTGTAGCGGAGGTAGTAGAGTTTGGAGTGTTCTTCCTTGTAGACAACTTCGATGTCCGAGAGGGCTGTCTTGGCTTTGGGGTCCCAGTTGACCATGCGTTTTCCGCGGTATATGAGGCCTTTGCGGTAGAGGTCGACGAAGACTTTGATGACAGAGCGGGAGCGGATGTCGTCCATTGTGAAGGAAGTGCGTTCCCAGTCGCAGGAGGCTCCGAGTTTTTTGAGCTGTTCGAGGATGATGCCTCCGTGTTTTTCTTTCCATTCCCAGGCGTGGCGGAGGAATTCTTCGCGTGTGAGGTCGCTTTTCTTGATGCCCTCAGCTGCGAGTTTGCCTACTACCTTTGCTTCGGTTGCGATGGCTGCATGGTCGGTTCCGGGCACCCAGAGCGCGTTTTTACCCATGAGTCGGGCGCGGCGGATGAGGATGTCCTGGATTGTGTTGTTGAGCATGTGGCCCATGTGGAGGATTCCGGTCACGTTTGGCGGGGGAATCACGATTGTGTAGGGTTCGCGGGCGTCCGGCTCGGAGTGGAACAGGCGGTGCTGCATCCAGTAGGCATACCATTTGTCCTCTACGGCACGCGGGTCATATTTTGTTGCTAACTCTTCCATAGTTTTGCACAAATGTTTGATTGTTGAATGGTTGTAAAGCTAATAATTGCGCAAAATTACAAAAAAAAAACGATTCTGCCGATTCTGCCGCACTAAAGTACGGCAGCCGTGGACAAAAAGGGATTCAGATCTTTTTCCGTATCTTTTTCCATATCCTTTTCCGTATTTTTTTTGGAGGATAGAGGGAGGATTATGGCATGGTGTCTGAGAGGAATTTTTTCTGTCTTGCCGATGACTTCTGCAAGTATTTTTCATCCGAGCTTAAAAATCGGCAGGCAATTGAGTATCTTTGCAGTCGCTAATTGTGATTTATAAGAAAATATGAGTGAAGAGACGATTGAGTATCACAGGCTCGGTAACGGGCTGAGGGTTGTCGCGAGACGTGTGGCGATGGCTGTGGAGCATTGCGGTGTGGCGGTGAATGCGGGTAGCCGCGATGAGCCGGAGGGGCTGCACGGGCTGGCGCATTTCGTGGAGCATACGATTTTCAAGGGTACGTCGGTCCACCGGGCGGCGTATGTCAGGGACCGTATGGAGGTTGTCGGTGGTGAGCTGAATGCTTATACGACGAAGGAGGAGACGGTTGTCTATTCGACTTTTCCTGCGGGACATCTCCAGAGGGCTATGGCGCTGCTGGGGGAGATGGTGGGTGATGCGGTGTTTCCTGAGGCTGAGATCGGGCGTGAGAAGCAGGTTGTGGCCGAGGAGATCGATACGTATCTCGACAGTCCTGCGGATGCTGTTTTCGATGATTTCGAGGATCTGATCTATGAGGGGTCGCCGCTTGCCCATAATATATTAGGTACGCGCGAGACGCTTGCGGGGTTTGATCAGGGGGTGTGCCGCAGGTGGCTGGAGGAGCATTTTACGCCCGGTCGTATGGTTTTGTTTTATTCGGGTCCGATGGAGGCTGAGAAGGTGTTCAGGCTGGCTGAGCGTTATTTCGGTCTGCCGGGTCGGGTGGACAGGCCTCTTGAGAGGGCGGTGCCGCGGATTGCGGAGAGGTTTGAGGTGGTGAATGACAGGGTGGGGTCTTATCAGGCTCATACGCTGATGGGGGTGCGGGTGCCGGGTCTGCTTGATCCGGGGCGCAGGACTGTTGCGCTGCTGGTCAATATTCTCGGTGGACCGGGGATGAATTCGCTGCTCAATGTGGCGCTGCGCGAGCGTTCGGGACTGGTCTATACGACTGAGGCTTCGACGTCGCTGATGAGTGATAATGGATTGCTGTCGATTTATTTCGGTTGTGATCCGGCGGATGTGACGCGCTGTCTGAGGATTGTCGGCCGGGTTGTCGATTCGCTGGCTCTGAAACGGTTGTCGGAACGGCGGCTGGAGGCTGCGAAGAGGCAGCTGATCGGGCAGCTGACGGTCGGGTCGACGAATTCGGAGCAGGTTGCGATCTCGATGGGGCGGAGTGTGCTTTACCGCGGTCGTGTGGTCGGGCTGTCGGAGAGTGTCGAGGCTCTTAGGGGTGTTGGAGCGGCTGATCTTCAGGAGGCGGCGGGGGCACTGCTTTCGCTTTCGCGTCTGACGATGGTCTGAGGGGCTGATTTTTTGTTTGGAAGATATGAGGAAAAGTTGTAACTTTGCAAAGTGGATCGTCTTTGCTTAGGCGGGATGGTCCGGCCATAACTTTAAAACTGAATGCGCATGTGGCGTAATTGGTAGCCGCGTTAGACTTAGGATCTAATGTCTCAGGACGTGGGGGTTCGAGTCCCTTCAT
>NZ_JAIDEN010000106.1 GCF_029054785.1 Duncaniella sp. | reverse complement strand
CGACTACGACATCTTCGTGGGCAAGACCATGGAGTTCAAGGTCGTGAAGATCAACCAAGAATTCAAGAACGTGGTTGTCAGCCACAAGGCACTCATCGAAGCCGAACTCGAACAGCAGAAGCGCGAAATCATCGCCAAGCTCGAAAAGGGTCAGGTTCTCGAAGGTTCTGTCAAGAACATCACCACCTACGGTGTGTTCATCGACCTTGGCGGCGTAGACGGCCTCATCCACATCACTGACCTCTCCTGGGGCCGCGTAAGCCACCCCGAAGAAGTGGTTCAGCTCGACCAGAAGCTCAATGTCGTTATCCTCGACTTCGACGACGAGAAGAAGCGCATCGCCCTCGGTCTCAAGCAGCTCCAGCCCCATCCTTGGGATGCCCTCGACGCAAACCTCAAGGTTGGCGACAAAGTCAAAGGCCGCGTAGTAGTCATGGCTGACTACGGCGCATTCGTTGAAATCGCCCCCGGTGTCGAAGGTCTCATCCACGTCAGCGAAATGTCTTGGAGCCAGCACCTCCGTTCAGCTCAGGACTTCCTCAAAGTCGGCGACGAAGTTGAAGCCGTTATCCTTACCCTCGACCGCGAAGACCGCAAGATGTCACTCGGCCTCAAGCAGCTCAAGAACGATCCCTGGGAAAACATCGAAACCAAATACCCCGTCGGAAGCCAGCACACTGCAAAAGTGCGCAACTTCACCAACTTCGGTGTATTCGTTGAAATCGAAGAAGGCGTTGACGGTCTCATCCACATCAGCGACCTCTCTTGGACCAAGAAGGTTAAACACCCCAGCGAATTCACTCAGATCGGTGCCGACATCGAAGTTCAGGTTCTCGAAATCGACAAGGACAACCGTCGTCTTTCTCTCGGCCACAAGCAGCTCGAAGAAAACCCCTGGGATGTATTTGAAACCGTATTCACCGTTGGTTCTATCCACGAAGGAACCATCATCGAAATGGTTGAGAAAGGCGCTGTCATCGCCCTCCCCTACGGCGTTGAAGGCTTCGCTACTCCCAAGCACCTCGTTAAGGAAGACGGTTCGAAGGCCCAGGTTGACGAAAAGCTCAACTTCAAGGTGATCGAATTCAACAAGGACAGCAAGCGCATCATCCTTTCTCACAGCCGCATCTTCGAAGATGAGCAGAAGGGCGAACGCGCTGAAGCTCCCAAGAAGCCCGCAGCAGCACGCCGTGGCGCAGGCCGTCGTGAAGAAGCAGCTCCCGCACTGACCACTCCTCTCGAAAAGACCACCCTCGGTGACCTCGAAGCTCTCGCTGAACTCAAGCAGAAATTCGCAGGCAAATAATTAAGCCTCTGATGTGAGACTTGCGGCAGACAGCCGTTAAGCCCCCACACAATATTTAAGAGCGATGATTCGTTATAACAAATGATGAATCATCGCTTTTTCATATCCCTTCGCCATCTTCTGATCCTGCTTGTCACACTTGCCGGAAGCCTCGGCGCGCTCTCCGCCCAGAACCTCAACGACAAGCTGATGAACCGCCCCTATGCCGACCTGCGGCGATGGCATCTGGGATTTTCGGTCGGCCTCCACACCCAGGATCTCACCTTCACCCACAACGGATTCGTCACCGACAACGGCGAATCATGGTTCGTGGAGCAGCCCGGATTCCAGCCCGGATTCTGCGTCAACGGCCTGATCGACTACCGGCTCGGAACCTACTTCAACCTGCGCTTCTCGCCGGGAATGTATTTCGGCAACCGCGATGTCACGATGCGCGAATACAACAGCGGCGCCCAGCTGCGCCAGAACATCAAATCGGCCTTCCTCGTCTTTCCCTTCGACCTGAAATTCTCCGGCCTGCGCTACCGCAACTCGCGCCCCTACGTCACCACCGGAGTCATGCCGGCAGTCAACGTGGTCCGCAAATCAGGCGACTATCTGCGCACCAAGCCCGCCGACTTCTATCTCACCTGCGGATTCGGCTGCGACTTCTATCTCCCCTACTTCAAGCTCAACCCCGAAATCAAATTCTGCTTCGGCCTCAGCGATGTCCTTGACCACAAGCGCACCGACATTGCCGAAGAACCTGAAAAATTCAAAATCACACAATCGCTCAAAAAGGCCGTCTCACGCATGGTCGTCCTCACCTTCTACTTCGAATGACACAGTCCCGCCGCATATTGTCACGCCTGACCGCCATCCTCTGCCTCACCCTCGCCGTCTGCGCCCCCGCAGCCAAAGCCCAGGGCGACGCCATGCTCTCGCAGTACTGGGCGCTCCCCACCTATTATAATCCGGGAGCGGCCGGCGACACCGACAACCTGCGCCTGCGCGGTGGGGGCCGCCTCCAGTGGATCGGCATCGACAACGCCCCCAAAACATTCGTCCTTGCCGCCGACATGCCATTCAAACTGCTTGGCAAACGCTTCGGTGCAGGCCTCGTGGCCCAGCAGGAATCAATGGGCCTCTTCCGCAACCTCACCGTCAACGCCCAGATCGGCTACAAGCTGAAACTGCTCAAAGGGGAACTGACAGGCTCATTGCAGATCGGCTTTCTCAACGAACAGTTCAGAGGATCGGAAGTCTACATCCCCTCCGACGATGACTTTCACCAGCCCGACGACGACGCCATCCCCAACCGCGACGTCTCCGGCAACGCCCTTGACCTCGGCCTCGGCCTCTACTACACCCACCCGAAATTCTGGGCCGGAGTCTCCCTGCTCCACGCCAACAGCCCGACGGTCACCTTCACCTCCGAAGGCGAATCAGCCTCAGGCTCCCCCTCGCTCCCCTCAGGCGACGGAGTTGCAAAAAAATATCAATTCACCGCAAAGCGTGCCGCTTATTTCATGGCAGGCAGCAATATTCCGGTGAAAAACACGTTATTTGAAGTGATACCATCGCTTATAGTCCGCAGCGACTTCACCTTCACCGACTTTGAGCTGACAGGACGCCTGCGCTACAACAAACTCTTCACCGCAGGCATCGGCTACCGCTACAACGACGCCCTCTCCCTGATGCTCGGAGCCGAAATCAAAGGCATCTTCATCGGATACAGCTATGACTATCACACCTCCGACATCTCCAAAGCCTCATCCGGAAGCCACGAGATCGTCGCAGGCTATAACCTTAAACTCGATTTTTCGGAGAAAAACCGCAACAAACACAAGAGCATCCGCATAATGTAACCTATGAAAAAAATAATCCACTTCATCATAGTCATCACCCTCCTTTCGGCAGCGGTCTCATGCGCGACAGGCAGCCGCAGCGCAATCGGAGGCGAAGTCACCGGTGTCGGAGGTTCGTCATGGGCCGAACCGACCCCCTACGGCATGGTCCTCGTTTCGAGAGGCTCTGTCAAGATGGGTCCCGCGAAAGACGACTCTCTGTGGAACATCCGCGCCAACTCGCGCGGAGTCTCTGTCGATGCGTTCTGGATGGACGAGACCGAGATAACAAACTCGAAATACAAGCAGTTTGTCTTCTGGGTGCGTGACTCCATCATCCGCGAACGCCTCGCCGACCCCGCTTTCGGCGGCAACGAAGAGTTCAAGATCGAGGAGGACCGCGAGGGCAACCCCGTCACTCCCCACCTCAACTGGGCCAAGCCCATACCCTGGCGCAACGCCAACGAGGACGAACAGCGCGCAATCGAAAGCCTCTACCGCACAAACCCCATCACCGGCGCACGCGAACTCGACCCCGAACAGCTCAACTACCGCTACGAGGTCTACAACCACACCGAGGCCGCACGCCGCAAACACCGCCTGAATCCCGCGCGCCGCGAATACAACACCGACCGCCCCGTCCCGACCGCTACTCCTCTCATCTCGAAGGACACCGCATGGATCAACGACGAAGGCGAGATCATCCGTCAGACAATCTCGCGCGGACTCACCGGCGATTTCGATTTCGTCAACACATACATTGTCAACGTCTACCCCGACACCACAGCATGGATCAACGACTTTGACAACGCCTACAACGAACCATACGTCCGCCTCTACTTCTCCCACGGGGGCTACAACGACTACCCCGTTGTCGGAGTGAGCTGGGAACAGGCCACGGCCTTCGCCAACTGGCGCACCGACTTCCTCCGCCGCTCGCTCGGCCGCGAGGGGGTCTACATAGAGCCATACCGCCTCCCGACCGAAGCTGAATGGGAATACGCCGCCCGCGCCGGAAAGAGTGAGAACATGTATCCCTGGGACGGCGATCTGCCGATGACAGAGGACCAGGGCTGCTTCTATGCCAACTTCAAACCGCAGGAGGGCAACTTCGTCCAGGACGGCCATCTGATCACCTCGCGTGTCGGCACATACTCGCCCAACGACTTCGGCCTCTATGACATGGCAGGCAACGTCAGCGAATGGACCTCGACAGCCTACACCGAGAGCGTCGACAAACTCACCAGCGACCTCAACCCTGAATACCGCTACAACGCCGCTCTTGAGGATCCCTACAAGATGAAACGCAAGATCGTGCGCGGCGGATCATGGAAAGATGTGGCCCACAATGTCCGCTCGGACCTCCGCATGTGGGAATATCAGAACGAACAGCGCTCCTACATCGGCTTCCGCTGCGTCCGCTCGCAGATCGGATTCGCCAAAGGCACTAAAGCCAGGAAATAGACATCCCTCACCCTCAGGAACCACTCCACCCCCCTCAACCCCTTAAACACTCATCAGCCGTGACAAAAGAAAAGATACAGTCCAAGATAGAAACCATCATGCGGTGGGAAGGCGGCCAGCGCCTTTTCAACTTCGCATACAGCATCGGCGCTGCCATCGTCATCTGGGGCGCCCTCTTCAAGATCCTCCACCTTCCCGGAGGCAACACACTTCTCTGCATCGGCATGGGCACGGAAGTTGTCATGTTCATCCTGACCGCCTTTGACCGTCCGCCGAAGGAATATCACTGGGAAGAAGTGTTCCCCGAACTCGACGGAGGCGAAAGACGCGAACAGCCCGTCCGCCGTCAGACGTCCGACAGCGAAGCGCAGCCTGAGTTCAACAGCCAGGAAGTCTATTCGGCCCCTGTTGCCGCCGCGCCTGCCGCCGCACCGCTCCCCGCAGCCACAGATCTCGCCGAACTGACAAACGCTACCCAGACCTATCTCGCCCAGATGAACGCCATCTCGGAGCAGATGGAGATTCTGCGCGCAACTACCGAATCGCTCAACTCGGTTTCGGCTGTCCTGCTTGAAAGCTACCGCGCAATCACCGAAAACTCGGCATCCGTGACCGAAAACTCGCGCGGCTACATCGAGCGCATGGCCGATCTCAACCGCAACCTCGGCGGCCTGAACACAATCTACGAGATCCAGCTCAAGAGCGTCTCGACCCAGCTCGAATCAATCGACCGCGTCAACCGTGGCATCAAGGATATCCGCGACATGTATGAGAAAAGCGCCTCACAGAGCGCCCGCTACTGCGAGGAGACCGAAAAAATGGCCCGCAACATGCAGCAGCTCAACTCGGTCTACGAAAAGATGCTCCATGCGATGACCGTCAACATGTATCGCCCGATGATGAACGACATTCCCGGCGCCCAGTCGTCAGGTACAGTCTGAACCGCCGGTCGCCGTTCCCGGCTGACGTTCCATCATCTCCCCACCCCCGCACATCACCCCAAAAAACAACACCCCCATCACCGACCATAAATGGCAGAATCAGTAGTCAGGCTCTCACCAAGGCAGAAGATGATAAACCTCATGTATATCGTCCTCACCGCCATGCTCGCCCTCAACGTCTCAAGCGATGTCCTTGACGGCTTCGTCCAGGTCGAGGACGGTCTCGCGCGCACCAATTCAACCGTGGGCCGACGCAACGACGCCGTCTACTCCTCCCTCCAGTCATTCACAGCCCAGAACCCCGAAAAGGGCGCTCCCTGGCTCGAAAAAGCCACACTTGTCCGCAAGCATGCCGCAGCGATCTATGCGACGGTCGACTCCCTGAAACTCGCCATTGTCCGCGAAGCCGACGGCCCTGACGGCACTCTCGGCGAAATCAACCGCCGCGACGATCTCGAAGCCGCAGCCCTCGTCATGCTCGGCCCAGCGACAGGCGGTGGTGAGATCCTGCGCAAAGCGATCGACTCATATCGCGCCCACGTCACTTCGCTCGTCACCGACTCCATCAAGCGGGCAAGCATCGACGAAGCCCTCTCAACCGAACCCTTCCGCCGCCCCGGCACCGTAGCTCCCCAGAAATGGGAAGAAGCGAAGTTCGAGAACCAGCCGGTGGTCGCCGCCATCACCCTTCTGACCAAACTCCAGAATGACATCCGCTATGCCGAAGGCGAAGCCCTCGCCAACCTCCTTGCGGCAGTCGATGCCGGCGATGTCCGCGTCAACGAGATCAACGCCTTTGTCATCCCCCAGTCACGCATGGTAATGCGCGGAGGCAAATACTCGGCCAACATAGTCCTCGCCGCCGTCGACACTACCGCCCGTCCGGCCATATTCATCGGAGGCAAACAGCTCACCGACGAAAACGGTCTCTACGAATTTGTGACCTCCTCGACAGGCACCTTCGATTACAGCGGCTATCTTGAAGTCAGCCACGGCGACGGAACCTCCACACGTCACCCCTTCTCGTCGAGCTACACCGTCATGGAACCGACAGCCACAGTCTCGGCCACAATGATGAACGTGCTCTACGCCGGAATCGACAACCCCGTCAGCATCTCCGTGCCCGGCGTCCCGATGAACGCCGTCAGCGCCTCGATGACCAACGGCTCACTCTCCCGCAAGGGCGACGCCTGGGTCGCACGTCCGGCCAAGATCGGCGAAAACGCAACTGTGACCGTCACAGCCACCATCGACGGACGACCTCAGACCGTATCCTCGACCACATTCCGTGTCCGCAAGCTCCCCGATCCGACAGCCTTCATCACCTACACCGCCCCCAACGGCACCAAGGAGCGCTACAAAGGCGGCAAGGGCTTCTCCAAGACACTCCTCACCTCTGCTCCGGGCATCGAGGCCGCGATTGATGACGACATGCTCAACATCGGCTTCACCGTCCTCGGCTTCGAGACCGTCTTTTTCGACCAGATGGGCAACGCGATACCCGAAGTCTCACAGGGAGCCTCATTCTCCCAGCGTCAGAAAGACCAGTTCCGCCGCCTCTCCCGCGGCAAGCGCTTCTACATCTCGCGCATACGAGCAAAAGGCCCCGACGGCATCGAACGCACCCTCAATCCAGTGGAAGTCATCGTAAACTAACCCCATTTGCATATACCCTCCATGAAGAAATTTCTTCTCACCGCCATAGTAATGTTAGTCGCTGCCGCTGCCTTCGCCCAGCAGTCAAGCAGCAGCAGTGTCGTGCGCCGGCGCGGGGCCGAAGACCGCAACCAGGTCAAGGCATCGACAGGTGTCACACAGCGCATGCAGGCCCACTATGAAGACCGGGCTGTGTCAGATTCAGAAATGCAATGGATGCGCGTCATGTACCGTCAGCTCGACCTGACCAAAGATGCCAACGCCGCTCTCTACTACCCCGACGAACCTGTCGAGGACCAGGAGAACCTCTTCCGCATCATCATGCGCCACATGGCCTCCGGTGATCTCACGGGCTATGAGTATCTCGACGGCCGCGAAGTCTTCTCCGACAACTACAAAGTACGGATGGCCGACGTCCTTGACCGCTTCCACATCCTCCACACCACAGCCAAAGGCTCGACCGAAAAGAATCCGCGCTTCACCATCGAGGATGCCGACGTGCCCGCCTCGGAAGTCCTGAGCTACTATATCATCGAACGCTGGGAATTCGACAAACGCTCCAACCGCATGCGCACACGCATCGAAGCCCTCTGTCCGGTGCTCCACCGCGACGGCGATTTCGGTGCCGAAGCCATCCGCTACCCGATGTTCTGGGTGCGCTACGCCGATCTCCGTCCCTATCTCTCGACACAGAACATCTTCACCAACGACGACAACAACCTCGCGACCTGTACCTATGACGACTACTTCCAGCTCGGTCTCTACAACGGCGAGATCTACAAGACCCGCAACCTGAGAAACAAGTCGCTCATGCAGCTCTACCCCGACCCGGACGCCCTGGCCAACGCACAGGACAGCATCCAGCGCCGTCTCGACACCTTCGAAAACAAACTCTGGGTCCCCTCGCTTGAGGAACTTGCCGCCCGTCGCGAAGCAGCTGAAAAAGCCGAACTCGCAGCCGCAGGCGAAACCGCAGCCTCAGAAG
>NZ_JAIDEN010000105.1 GCF_029054785.1 Duncaniella sp. | reverse complement strand
AAATCAATGTACTCTTGTATTTGACTAAATACTAATATATTAATCGCAGTGGTTGGATTTTTATCGCACCACTACTATTTTTTAATAATTTCATGTCTGAGACTTTTTAAAGTTACCTGAGCCTTGGTGTCTCTTTTGCTAAATTGTTGAAATTCGTCAGTCACATAGCTCGCTATGTTCCTTCCGCATTTACAACAATTTATCTAAAAGATACACCACTCAGATTTTTACTCTTGTTATGAAACACCCTCTGAAGATGTTCATGTGCTGAGTTTCTTGGGTTGTGTATATCTTTTAGATGCTAAGTCACGGTTTGAGACCAGCGTTTTTTTATTTCGAGTAGCGGCTGTTGCGCTCGCGGATTGTCTTCCGGGCGAGTTTGGCCCATTCCTTGAGATCGTCCTCGGTCCATTCCTGGCCGTTGTCAGAGGCTGAGGCCGAGATCATGGAGCAGGTTTCGTTCTTGTCAGCGATGTCCCACATCAGTACGGAGATGTTGTTGTCGTCAGCAAACTGCATCCACTGCTGCCACGATTCATAGTCGATCGGGCCGTCACCGGTGTGGTCCATCGAGCCGCATTCCGAGATGATGAGCGGCAGTCCGGCCTCAAGGGCTTTCTGAGCCTTTTCGCGGTTCCAGTCCTTGTGGGTTCCGGCATAGTAGTGGAGCGAATAGAGCAGATTCGGTGCGTCGACCGGATTTTCTGCGGCGATGTCAACATCCTGGTCCCACTTGGGAGTGCCTACGATCACCACCGCATTGGGGGCATTCTTGCGGATCACTGGAATCACCTCCTCGGCATAGGTCTTGATCTCCTGCCAGGGGATGTCGAGCGGCTCATTCCAGATCTCATAAAGGATATTGGGTGTGTCGCCGTATTTTTCCGTAATGACGGTGAAGAATTTCTTTGCGTCTTCAAGTGTGTTGTCATGCGAATGCCAGTCGCAGATGATGTACATATCATTGGCAATGGCCGCGTCGATGACTTTCATCGCGAGATTGACAGCATTTACCGAGTCAACCGAATAACCGTTGACGCAGTCGCCTGAGGGATGTGCGCCGATGGCCGCGCGGGTGATGTTGGCCCCCCAGTTCTCCTTGAGCGCCCGGACAGTTCCTTCGTTGTAGAAGCGTCCCCAGTTGCAGTGCCATCCCAGTGATGGTCCGTTAAGTACGATGGTGTCACCGGCCTCATTAAGCAGAGCGGTGCCGCTGACATGAAGCGGCCTGACAAAGGCGGCAGCGCTGTCGGCAGCCGCATCGGTTGATTCACTCTTTGCAGATGTGCCTCCGCAACCCACCATAGCGGAGAGCACAATTGCAGAGATAATTGTAGTAAATAATGTTTTCATGCTTGAATCGGATTCTGATTTTAGTTCGTGGAGCTATATCGTGGCGAAATATCAGACGAGCATTTTATGGTGCTGATAGATTTCGCGGAAAACTTTCGGAGAATTTCCTTTTTTCTTCTTGAAAATGCGGTTGAAGTTCGAGACATTGTTGAAACCGCACTCATAGCAGATCTCTGCCACGGAAGTGGTCGAGTCGACGAGCTGGCGCGAGGCATGACCGAGGCGTATGTCGATGACATAGTCGGAAATCGAGCGGCCTGTGCGGAGTTTGAAGAAGCGGCTGAATGCTGTCGGCGTCATCCCGACAAGGTCGGCCAGATCGTTGAGACGGATCTCTTCCTTATAATGTTTGTTGATATGGTCCTGGACTTTCTGCACCCTCCGGCTGTCGCCTGTCGGTTTGAGCGAGGCGAATGACGAACTTGAGAGCTTGCGGTAATGTCCGTCCTCGGCAAGTTCATAGAGGATCGACATCAGTTCGAGCATCCGGTAGAAGCCCGACTCGATCTTTGTCAGATTGTCAAGTTTATGATAGACCCTCATGATGCTGTCGACGGTGAAGGCAATGCCGTTGGAACTGAGATCAAGCATCCGGCGGATGCTCGACAGCTGCGTTTTGGCGAGAAACGATGAGCCGAAAAGATCTGATGAGAATTGTATCGTTATTTCACGTATCTTATCACTGACACAACTGTGTTGTTCCCATCCGTGTTCGATTCCGTTGCCGATAAGGACAAGATCATACATTCCCAGTGTCTCGATTGAATCGCCGACCACCCGACGCGCGCCATCACAATTTGAAACAAAGTTCAGCTCATACTCCTCATGGCGATGAATGGGGTATGTAAAGCGGTCTTTATACCTGTCTATGAGATAGAAGCAGTCTTTCTCCGACAGCGGCGTGATTTCGGTTATGATTTTATTCATGGTCTTGACACTGTGTAAAATAAACAATAAGGTAGGTAAATCCTTTATGTCAGGCTGGATTTATTAAAGGTTTGATCACAAAGATAAACATTATTTTGGTTATAAAACATAAAAATGTTATAAAGATATCAGATTTGACCATTTTTGACATTTATTTGTTAAAATAGTATCATTTTTAAACATTTCAAGGCACAATTTTACCATCCATTTACCAAATGAATCCTATTCCAGCCGGTTTGGAGCAAACACAGGATTTTCATCAAAATCCGTCATTCTTCCCTCCCGGCAACGGCAGAAAGCTGACAGAAAAAGCAGACATAAACGCGACTATACATTAATTAAATAGCCGAAAATTTGTTATTGCCGAGGCGATGTCGTACTTTTGTAGAGTTTTAGCGCTATTATTCTATCACCTCACCTAAAATGAAGAATTTTTTCATCTCGTTCCTCGGCGCACTTGCCGGTATCTGGTTCTCGCTTCTCCTTGCCGTGATCGGCTTCTTTATTGTCATTGTGGCAGCAATGGCATCTTCCGGAGGCAGCACAACCACCGTCAAGGTCAACAGCAACTCAGTACTTAGCGTTGACCTCTCCGGTCCAATCCTTGACCGGACTCCCAAACTGGATTTCTCGACAGTCATCAACGGCGTCGACAAGAATATGCAGGTACTCGGAGACATCACAGGCTCTATCCTCGCAGCTGCCGATGACAGCCGCATCGAAGGTATCGTCATCAACTGCAACGGCGCTGCTGCCGGACTGGCCCAGAGATCCGCAATCATCGAAGCCCTCAGAAAGTTCAAGAAGGACGCCCCGGAAAAGTGGATCTACGCCTACGGCGACATGTACACCCAGGGCGACTACTACATCGCCGCCGCTGCCGCTGACAGCATCTTCATCAACCCGATCGGCCAGGTCGACATCCACGGCCTCGCATCCACCTCACTCTATTTCCACAAACTTCTGGATAAGATCGGCGTCGACGTCCAGGTTGTCAAAGTCGGCACCTACAAAAGCGCCGTCGAACCCTACATCCTCGACGGCATGAGCGCACCGGCCCGCGAACAGCAGGAATTGTTCCTCGGCAACATCTGGCAGACTGTAAGCTCTACCATAGCCGAGGGCCGCGGAGTCTCGGTCGACGACATCAACAAATGGGCCGATGACTTCATCTTCACTCTTGACGCAAAAAAATATCCGGACATGAAGATCGTCGACGGTCTCGCCTACCGCCACGAATTTGACCGCAAGATCGCCGACCTCACCGGTTGCGACAAAATCAAGGACATCGAGACTATCTCCACCTCAAGCTATGCCAAAGTGAACGAGACCGGCAAGGTCGGCAACGGCAAAGGCGCCAACATCGCCATTCTCTATGCTTCAGGTGATATCACCGACTCCGAAGGCGACGGCATCGTGGCCGCCGAAATGGTTCCGGAAATCCTTGAGCTTGCCGAAAATGACGATATCGACGGCCTGATCATGTATGTCAACTCTCCCGGCGGAAGCGCTTTCGCATCCGAACAGATCTGGGAAGCGCTTGAACAGTACAAGAAACTGACCGGCAATCCGTTCTACGTATCTATGGCTGACTATGCAGCCTCAGGAGGCTACTATATCAGCTGCGGGGCCGACAAGATTTTCGCCCAGCCCGTCACTCTGACCGGCTCGATCGGCATCTTCGGACTGATCCCCAACATACAGACTCTGATGTCAGACAAGCTCGGAATCAACACTTCGATCGTTCAGACAAACGCCAACGGCAACTTCCCGACAATCATGGAGCCTATGACCGAAATGCAGAAAAGCGCCATGCAGGCCTATGTCGAACGAGGCTATGATCTCTTCACCTCACGCTGTGCCGAAGGCCGCGGCATTTCCCAGGACTCAATCAAAGTCATCGGCGAAGGCCGTGTATGGGACGGAAGCGAGGCTCTCAGACTCGGTCTTGTCGACGAACTCGGAGGCCTTGATGCCGCAATCGCAGCAATGGCCAAGCAGCTCAACGTCGAATCCTACACAATCAGCTCATATCCTGTCAGCAAAAACAAATGGTATGACATGATTCTCGAAGCCGGCATCGACCTGAAAGCCTCTCTGATCCGCAGCGAACTTGGCGAAATGGCCGGTCTCTATGAAACCATCAACCGTGTCAAAGGCATGTCGGTGCTCCAGTGCCGGATGGATTTCACCGAAGTAAACCTCTAAGCGAATTTATTCATTCTCTCCCCCACCTGTCAAAACAAAAAAACAGAATCCGTGGCCCGCAACAGACTCCTTTCAATGCTTCTGCTCTACCCGATCTCAAAACTCTATGGGATCGGAATGGTGGTGCGTAACAAAATGTTTGACTACGGCATTCTGAAACAGCAGGAATTTGACATCCCGATCGTGGTTGTCGGCAACCTCGCGATGGGGGGCACCGGCAAGACTCCCCACGTTGAATACATCGTGGAGTCACTGCTTGGCAAATACAACATCGGAGTGCTCTCACGCGGCTACCGCCGTGCAACCAAGGGCTTCGTCCTGGCCTCACCGCAGTCCCGCCCTGAGGACATCGGCGACGAGTCCTATCAGATCTACCGCAAATTCGGCCCTGACATCACCGTAGCCGTCTGCGAAAAGCGCTCCGAAGGTATCCGCCAGATGCGCGAGATCAATCCGGATCTCAACATGATCATCCTTGACGATGCTTTCCAGCACCGCTATGTCAAGCCATCGGTCTCGGTGATCCTCACCGAATACAACCGCCCGGTGTTCAACGACAAGATCCTACCCTACGGACGCCTGAGAGAATCGGCCCGCTCGCTCAACCGCGCCGACATCGTGGTAGTGACGAAATGTCCCGCCGACATGAAACCGATGCACTATCGGCTGTTTGAAGAAAACCTCAAGCTCTTCCCCTTCCAGAAACTCTACTTCTCGCGTTACAACTACGGCCACCTGGTGCCTATTTTCCCTGACGAGGCCTCCGACATCCCGGCTCTCGACAGTCTGAAGGCCGACAACTCTATCCTGGTCATCACCGGAGTGGCCAATCCCAAACCCTTTGCCCGCTTCCTGCGTCGCCACAAGGCCAAAGTGAAACTCAAACGCTTCACCGACCACCACAACTTCACTGCCTCCGACATGGAGGAGATCAGCCGGCTCTTCGACGAACTGCCCTCGGACAACAAATTCATCGTCACCACTGAAAAAGACGCTGTCCGCATCCTCAACAACCCCTATTTCCCGCACAGACTGAAAAAATCCATCTTCTATGTGCCCATCAAAGTCGAATTCATCGAACGGGGAGATGCGGAATTCACAGCCGGAATCGAAAAAACAATCCGTGACTCACGTTTGTTTAAGTCATAGACTGAAAGATCGTCTGAAAAAAGACATCTAATAATCATCAAAATACACCTTACCAACATGTTAGAAAAAATCAACCAGACGGCTGACTTTCTGCGTTCGAAAGTGGCCGATATGCCTAAGACTGCCATAATTCTCGGAACTGGCCTTGGCGCTCTCGTCGATCACATGGACGACAAACTTTACATCCCCTACTCCGAAATTCCCAACTTCCCGGTCTCTACCGTCGAAGGCCATAGCGGCAACCTGATTTTCGGCACACTCGGCGGCAAAAAAGTCATCGCCATGCAGGGCCGTTTCCACTACTACGAAGGCTACGACATGAAACAGGTGACTTTCCCTGTCCGCGTGTTCAAGGCTCTCGGTGTTGACACCCTCTTCGTCAGCAACGCCTCAGGCGGCATGAACAAGGAGTTTGTCGTAGGCGACGTGATGGTGATCACCGACCATATCAACCTCTTCCCCGAAAATCCCCTCCGCGGCAAAAACTACAATGAGCTTGGCACCCGCTTCCCGGCCATGACCAACGCCTATGACAAGGAACTCATCAGCCTCGCCGATGCCATCGCCGCTGAGAAAAACATCCGCCTCATGCACGGTGTGTATGTAGGTGTGACAGGACCGACTTTCGAAACTCCCGCTGAATATGAATACTACCGCATCATCGGCGGTGACTGCGTGGGCATGTCGACCGTTCCTGAAGTAATCGTGGCCAACCACGCCGGAATGAGAGTATTCGGCATTTCAGTCATCACCGACCTTGGCGGCAAAGACGTGACCCAGGTCCCCACTCATGAAGAAGTGCAGCAGGCAGCGCTCATCGCCCAGCCCAAGTGTCTTGAAATCATGAAAGAACTCGTCAACCGCTTCTAATAAAGACCGTCGGAACTTATGGAAATCTCACAACTCGGCGAATTCGGACTGATCGACCGACTCACCGCAGGACTCGAAAACGTCAATACCTCGACCGTCAAGGGCGTGGGCGATGACTGCGCAGTCCTCCGCAATCATGACACAGACATACTCGTCACGACAGATCTGCTTCTCGAAGGAGTGCATTTCGACCTGACCTATGTACCGCTGAAGCACCTTGGCTACAAATCAGCCATCGTGAACTTCTCCGATGTCTATGCCATGAACGGCACTCCGCGTCAGATCACCGTCTCTCTGGGCATTTCCAAACGCTTCACTGTCGAGCATATCGAAGAGCTGTTTGCCGGCATCCGTCTTGCCTGTCAGATCTATGGCGTAGACCTCGTCGGAGGCGACACCACCTCCTCCCGTCAGGGACTCGTTATTTCCATCACCTGCATAGGCGATGCACCGGCCGACAAGGTTGTCAGCCGCTCAGGAGCCAAGGACACGGATCTCATCTGTGTCTCAGGCGACCTTGGCGCTGCCTACATGGGATTGCAGCTGCTCGAACGCGAGAAGACAGCCTCAGCCGGACGTCCTGACTTCATTCCGAAGTTCGAAGGCAAGGAATATCTCGTCGAACGCCAGCTCAAACCCGAAGCCCGCCGTGACATCATAGAGGAACTTGCCAAAGCTGGAATAGTCCCCACTTCCATGATGGACATCAGTGACGGCCTCAGTTCCGAACTCCTCCACATCTGCAAGCAGAGCGATGCAGGATGCCGCATCTATGAAGACCGCATCCCGATCGACTATCAGACTGCCATCATGGCCGAAGAGCTCGGAATGAATCTCGTGACAGCGGCTCTGAACGGTGGCGAGGACTATGAACTTCTGTTCACCGTACCCCTCCACTATCATGAGCAGATCCAGAAAATGCCCGGCGTGAAACTCATCGGCCACATCACCAAGCCTTCGCTTGGATGCGCGATGATCACCCGCGACGGCACTGAAATACCTCTGCGCGCACAGGGCTGGAATCCTCTGGCTGCATCTGAGACCGACAAAAAAGCCCAGGAAGAGGATGCCTGATCCTCAATCCCGTACCATGAAGTCCGGGAAGCTTTAACTTTTATTATAAAATCCTCTTCTAAACTTTAAATGGTGAGAATGTTCTAACTAAATATAGCGACATTCTCACCATTAACTTTTACACCAATGAGAAGATTCTTACAAACACTGTCAGCCACTCTGCTCTGCTTCTTTTTATCAATGCCATGCACCGAAGCCCAGAACCGAAGTAGAGAAAGCCGCGAAAAACGCACTGAGCGCACATCAAACCAACGCAACAACAGCAACAATCGCCGCGGAGGAAATTCCTCTTCTCACAATACCCGTCCGAATAATTCCCGCCCGACCAACAGACGCCCTGACGTAACTCCGTCAAAAGGAAACAATCGCCCTGACAACAACGGTCGCCCGGCAGTCGGAAACGGGAACAACAATCGACCCAATAACGGCAGCAACAGACCCAATATCGGCAATGGAAATGACCACCGCCCGAACGTTGGCAACGGAAACAACCACAGACCGGGAGTCGGAAACCATCGGCCCGGAAACAGCCATCGGCCCGGAATCACACTAAAATACAAAGCAAACGCTGCCCCCCAAGCAAGAAGAA
>NZ_JAIDEN010000104.1 GCF_029054785.1 Duncaniella sp. | reverse complement strand
CGGTAATAGACATTCCAGCTGTCTTTGGCATAACCGTCGGCAAGCACTTTGAAGCTGCTCGATGATGAATCGGGAATCCTGTGGCCGTTATAATATACAGTCCAGTTGTCTGTGGCATATCCCTTGCCGAGTGTCTTGAACGAGTTTGCCGACGCTCTATTCAGCCTGATTCCGTCATGATAGACATACCAGTTGTCTTTCGCATAGCCGTCTTTCAGAATCTTGAAACTATTGGCCGATGCGCCGTTAATTTCTTTTCCAGCATAAAAAACCTTGTCATTGCTGATGAAATACGACGGTCGGTCGTGGTTCCGATGTCTGCGGCAGTCTCTCTGTTCCTGTTTGTGATCTTTGCGCCTGTTGCGGTCTTGCAGACCTGCGGCATCAGCCGAGAGGGCAGAGAGTGCGAATCCGAGCACTAAAATTGTAAGCAGTCTGTTCATGGCAGTGATATTTTGTGTTACCTTTATAATATAAGACTGCTCAAGGCTGGAAAAGTCAATTCCTTCTCGGAAACTGTTCCTTAGAGGTTGTTTAACAACAATAGTTAAAATCTGAGCGAAAGTTTTGAGGTGAATATGGCTCCTTTCTCATTTACAACAATTTATCTAAAAGATACACCACTCAGATTTTAACTCTTGCTTTTAAACAACCTCTTAAATGTTTCTTAGAACGATCTTTCGCGGCGTGAAGCGTCGATGCGCAGCAGGATGAACAGCAGGAATGTGAAGCCCCACAGCGATGAGCCTCCGTAGCTGAAGAAGGGGAGAGGGATTCCGATGACCGGACACAATCCGATCACCATGCCGATATTGATCGAGATATGGAAAATCAGATAGCTTGCGACACAATAGGCATAGACGCGCCCGAAGACTGTCGGTTGTCGTTCTGCAATGTTTATGATCCTGAGAATCAGTATAAGGAACAGCACGATTACTCCCGTGGCGCCCCACAGACCCTCTTCTTCGCCGACAGTGCAGAAAATGAAATCCGTATGCTGCTCAGGCACATATTTCAGCTTTGTCTGGGTGCCGTTAAGGAAGCCCTTGCCCCAGATGCCGCCAGAGCCGATCGCGATTTTCGACTGGTTGACGTTGTAGCCCGCGCCCCTGAGATCCTCTTCCATTCCGAGGGCTACTTTGATTCGCATCTGCTGGTGTGGCTGGAGGATGGAGGTGAAGGCATAGTTGACTGAAAACAGGAAGAGTATGGCTGCCAGAGCGGTTCCGACCGTGATGACGAGCTTGCGGGCCGGTGTCTTGAACATCAGCAGCACACAGTAGGCCACAGCCGCCATGATCACGGCTATGAAGAATATTGTTCCGGGTACTTCTATACCGCAGATTTCCAGTGTTGTAACCACTATGCCTGTACCGGCGAACCATAGGAACACATTGCGGGCCGCCGTGAACTCCTTGCAGTAAACGGCAAGCATCGCAACTATCAGCACCATGATCATGATGAACACCGCTGCCTGTCCTGAAGGGATGCCGAGCAGCATCGAGCCTGTGAATTTGACGGCGACAACGAAGAATGTCACTGCACACAGCGCTGCCAGGAGCACAAGTCCGCTCATTCCCTCACGGTAGAGCACGAAAAACAGCGACAGATAGACCAGCGCCGATCCGGTCTCTTTCTGCGCGAGGATCAGGATCACGGGCAGGAAGATGATCATCAGCGCCAGCATGTAGTTTTTTCTGGAGGCATTGAGCACGAAATTGTAGCTCGAAAACAGTTTGGCAAGACACAGCGCGGTTGCAAATTTGCCGAATTCAGCAGGCTGGAGACTCATCTGGCCGAGCACGAGCCATGAGCGCGATCCCTTGATGTCAGGCGCTATGAATATGGTCACCAACAGCAGCAACAGCACACCGCCGTAGATGACATAGGCGTAATTCTCATAGACTCTGACATCTATGAGCAGCAGAACAAGGCCCAGCACAAGCGAGAGGCCGATCCAGCGGAATTGCTTCCCTGAAAATTCAGTGAAACTCAACATGTTTGCATGGTCGAAATCATAGCTTGCCGCATAGATGCTCACCATCCCTGCCATCACAAGGATCAGATAGAGGATGACCGTAAACCAGTCGACCTGTTTCAGTATCGAACCGCTATTCTCGTTTTGCTGCACGGTTGTTTTGTTCTTTATTAAGTTATTGTCTTGAGATGCAATCTTTTTGGGCTGAATGAAAGCCTGTCGGCATCCACGGCCGGGGATCAATGCTTTTTGGTTCCTGCAAACTGGATGGTGTTTGACTGGAGCATTCTTTCTTCAAGATATTTGCGTTCCGGCGGGATATAGCCACGCAGATAGCGCTCCATCACCAGCGAGCCGATCGGCACACCGAATGTCGCACCGAAACCGGCGTTCTCCACATAGACCGCTATTGCGATTTTCGGATTGTGGTAGGGGGCAAAGCCCATGAACGCCGAGTGGTCTCGGCCATGCGGGTTCTGCGCTGTACCTGTCTTGCCGCACACCTCGATGTCAGTCAGATTGGCCAGGCGGCAGGTACCGCCGGTGACGGCCATTCTCATGCCTTCGGCAATGTCGTTATACCAGTGTGAGGCGACGGTCGGACTGTGTTTCTCCAGATACTGCGAAGGAACCACTGTGTCCTGTATCTCCTTGACGACATGTGGAGTTATGAAATGCCCGCGGTTGGCAATGGTGGCGGCCAGATTGGCGATCTGCAATGGGGTGGCGAGAATTTCGCCCTGTCCGATCGAGACGGAGATGATGGTGTTGGCGCTCCAGTGGCCTTCGCCGTAATATCCGTTATATGTTTTGGAATTAGGGATATAGCCTCGGTATTCACCCGGCAGGTCGATGCCGAGTTTGTAGCCGTAGCCCATTGAGACAAGGTGGTTTTTCCAGATCTCGAACGCGTTGGCCGACGAGCCATATTTGCTGCGCTTGTCGATCATAGCCTTGAATCCCCAGCAGAAATATGCGTTGCAGGAGGTCTGAAGCGCCGGTTTCAGCGGCAGCGGTGATCCGTGGCCGTGACAGCCGACCCTGAGTCCGCCGGAGATGAAGCCGTGGGCGCATGGAAACATTGTGCCGGTCGTGATGATGTTTTCTTCAAGCAGGATCAGGCCCTGTGTCGGTTTGAAGGTGGAGCCGGGAGGGTAGACGGCCTGTATCGCGCGGTTGAACAGCGGCTTGTCGAGATCGCGCATCATCTCGTTGTAGTTTTTGCCGCGCTCGCGTCCTACGAGCAGACGCGGATCGTAGGTCGGTGCCGAGACGAGACAGAGGATTTCGCCCGTCGCAGGCTCGATGGCCACAACAGCTCCTTTCTTGTTCACCATCAGTGACTCGGCATACTGCTGAAGCTCGATATTGAGCGAGAGTTTGATGTTTTTTCCGGCCACGGCGTCGCGGTCGAGCGCTCCTTCCTCATATCGGCCCTGAATTCGGCCAAGAGCATCGCGCATCAGCACTTCCGCTCCCTTTGAGCCGCGGAGATATTCTTCGTAGGTGTGTTCGACACCGATGTCGCCGATGTAGTCGCCGGGCATGTAATAGGGATCCTTGTCGATGTCCTTCTGTGCGACTTCGCGCACGTTGCCGAGCACATTGGCCGCCGAGCGGTAGTTGTATTCACGCAGGATGCGCTTCTGGATGTAGAATCCGGGGAAGCGGTAGAGTTTTTCCTGAAGACGTCCGTAGTCCTCGGCGCTCAGATGGGTCAGCAGGCGCTGTGGGGAGTAGGAGGAGTAGCCCGGATTGCGGCGCTTGTCCTTCATGTCAATGAAGCGTTTGCGCAGATCCTCAGGGGTGATGTTGACTGCGCGGCAGAAGTCAAGGGTGTCGAATTCCTTGACGTCGCGCGGGATCATCATCACATCGTAGGCCGGCTGGTTGTAGACGACCAGACGCCCGTCACGGTCATAGATTATGCCGCGCGACGGATAGACCGCCTTGCGCAGAAAGGCATTCGAGTCGGCATAGTCTTTGTATTTCGAGTCAAGCACCTGGAGGCTGACAAGACGCGCTATGTATATAAGGGCTATAACCACGATAAAACCGCTGATGACATAGCGCCTTTTTTCGAGATTATAATCTTTTCTCACTTTGAGGAGTCATGAAACTGTCAATCCCGACCATCAGGGCCATTGATAGTATTGTACTGAACACTATCCGCAGCAGGAGTCTGACAGGATTGAAAAATGTAAATGCTTCGATCAGGAATATTATGGCGCAGTAGAGCAGCGTCATGGTGAGCAGATACTTCAGATATGTTGCCGTGCCGAGCGAATACATCGACGGTTCCGGACGCGTGAGGTCTTCTTCTCGCGGGACATAAAGCCGCAGGATCGGCTTTCGGACCATTGCCTCGATCGTGCAGGCGAGGGTGTTCATCCCGTAGGTGTCCGAGAAGATGTCGACTGTGAGGCCTAAGAAAAATCCGATGGTTAGCATCCAGTTGACCGAAAGGGTGATGGGCAGTCGCACCAGCAGGTAGATGAATACCAGAGGCACGGCCACGTTGAACAGGCAGATGTGGTTGAACACGATCACCTGCGACAGCACGAGGATGAATCCTAACAATATGAACTGAAGCACCGTTTTGCTCACTTAGCGCTTGTGTTTTTTAGCGGATCCGGGGAGATTGTGGATTAGTGGATGGATCCGCGGGTTTTCAGTTGACGTTCTTGATTTGCAGTTCTTTCTCCACGGTCGTAAGCTCGTCCTTCATCTTGTCGCGGATGACACGGACTGTCGAGAGGGTGGAGAAGTCGGTGAAGAGCTTGATCCGCAGTGTGTAGAAGTTGTCCTCGCGGTCGCGCGATCCTGACAGGATCGTGCCGACGGGGACTCCTTCCGGGAATACGGACGAGTAACCTGAGGTGACAATCGTGTCACCCTTGACAAACTTGGCATGTTTCGGCAACTCTTCGAGTATCGCTTCTCCCGGATCGCGGCCGTCCCAGACCAGTGATCCGACCTGATCCTCGCCTTTGACCTTGCAGGAAAGGCGCAGATAGGGGTTGAGCACCGAGATCAGACGGGCTGTATGGTCGCCGACCACATTGACGATCCCGACAATGCCGTTCTGGTCCATGACTCCCATTTCAGGCTCCACTCCGTCAAGGCGTCCTTTCTCTATGGTGATATAGTTGTGGGAGTGGTTGATGGAGTTGTTGATCACGTGGGCGATCAGGAACTGATAGCGGGTCAGGGCCGAGTCGACTGTCATGGTGTCAGCGTAGATCTGCTGCTGATAGTCCCGTATTACCTCCTTGAGCTTGTAGATTTCAAGCTCAAGGTCGGAATTACGGTGTTGCAGGTCTTCGTTGATCTCACGCAGTGAGAAGTACGACGTGACGTTGTTGGTCGTCTTGTAGACGGCAGAAGCGATTGTGTTGGCCGACGACAGATAGACATGGTGCTGATAGGGATTGCGCGAGAATAGAAGCGCGCAGCCTGCCACCAGATAGATGGCAAACAGAAACCATGAACTGTACTTGACGAAAAACTTTAGTAGCTCGCTCAATTCTGCTCGGTCTGTTTAGCGGATCAGGAAGGAGAATGTCTCGATGTTCTTGAGGGCTACGCCGGTTCCTTTCGCCACTGCTAAGAGCGGATCTTCGGCAATGTGGAACTGGATGCCGATCTTGTCGGTCAGACGTTTGTCGAGACCGCGGAGCATGGCGCCGCCGCCGGCAAGGAAGATGCCGTTCATGACGATGTCCGAATAGAGTTCCGGCGGAGTTTCGTCGAGTGCCTGAAGTACTGCGGCTTCGATGCGGGAGATGGATTTCTCGATACAGTGTGAGATCTCCTGATAGCTGACGGGAACTTCCATCGGCAGGGCGGTCATCTTGTTAGGACCGTGGACAATGAAGTCTTCCGGCGGATTCTCAAGCTCGGTCAGAGCCGATCCGACATGGATCTTGATCTGTTCGGCGGTGCGTTCGCCGACCTTGACGTTGTGCACGCGGCTCATGTGTTCCATGATGTCGTCGGTGAGGTCGTCGCCGGCCACCTGGATGCTCTTGTTGGATACGATGCCGCCGAGCGAGATCACGGCGATCTCGGTTGTACCGCCGCCTATGTCTACGATCATGTTGCCCTGGGGGGCGAGCACGTCGATGCCGATACCGAGGGCTGCGGCCATCGGTTCGTAGATCATGTAGACGTCACGTCCGCCTGCATGTTCCGAGGAGTCGCGCACGGCGCGGATCTCCACTTCGGTTGAGCCTGAGGGAATTCCGACCACCATTTTCATGGAGGGGGAGAACCAGTTGCTCTTTGAGCTTGCTTTCTTGATCAGGCCGCGGATCATCATTTCCGCAGCGTTGAAGTTGGCGATCACGCCTTTGCGGAGCGGACGGATGGTTTCGATTCCGTCGTTTTCCTTTCCCTGCATGAGCTTGGCTTCGCGACCGACGGCAATGAGTTTGCCGGTGCGCTTTTCCAATGCCACGATGGAGGGTTCGTCAATGACGATCTTGTCATTGTGTATGATAATCGTATTGGCCGTTCCGAGGTCAATCGCGATTTCTTTGGTGAATGAAAATAATCCCATTTTGGTAGGTTGTGTCAGTCTGATTAATGCTTGAAGTGACGGAATCCGGTGATCACCATGGCGATGCCGTGGGCGTTGCAGTAGTCAACGCTCTCCTGATCGCGGATTGATCCTCCGGGGTGGATGACTGCGTCGACTCCGGCTTCACCGGCGATCTCCACACAGTCGGGGAAGGGGAAGAAGGCGTCCGATGCCATGACTGCTCCGTGGAGGTCAAAGCCGAAGGAGTGGGCCTTTTCGATAGCCTGCTTGAGGGCGTCGACGCGCGAGGTCTGGCCTACGCCGCTTGCCAGAAGCATGCCGTTTTTGGCGAGAACAATAGAGTTGCTCTTTGAGTTCTTGACAATCTTGTTGGCAAAGAGAAGGTCGGCGGCCTGTTCGGGGGTGACGGCTTTCTCTGTAACCTGCTTGAGGTCTTCGACAGTTTCGATCTTCAGGTCGCGTTCCTGTACGAGGGCGCCGTTGAGGATCGAGCGGAACTGGTGGGTGGTGTCAAGCGGTTTTTTGATCACGAGGATGATGCGGTTTTTCTTCTGCTTGAGGATTTCGAGTGCGTCCTCTGTGTAGGCGGGCGCGATGATTACCTCGAAGAAGATTTTGTTGATCTCCTCGGCTGCGGCTGCGTCGACTGTGCCGTTGGTGATGAGCACTCCGCCGAATGCGCTGACCGGATCGCCTGCGAGGGCATCTTTCCATGCTTCGGCTATTGTCGGACGTGTGGCCAGACCGCAGGCATTGTTGTGCTTGAGTACTGCGAATGTCGGATCGGTGAATTCCGAAATCAGATTCACGGCTGCGTCGATGTCGAGCAGGTTGTTGTAGGAGATCTCTTTGCCGTGGAGCTGGCTGAACATTTCGTCGAAGTCACCGAAGAAGGTGCCTTTCTGATGGGGGTTCTCGCCGTAGCGCATCTGTTTTGCGTCGTCGAATGCGATGCGGAGTTCGTCGACATGCTCGATCGGCGATTCAACCTCGGTCGATGCGAAATAGTTGAAGATGTCGGTGTCGTAGCCTGAAGAGACTGCGAATGCCTGAGAGGCGAACCAGCGGCGTTCTTCAAGCGATGATTCCGCTTTGCCGTTGCGCTTGAGCATTTCTGCCAGGGGCTTGTACTGCGCTTTGGAGGCCACGATGATGACGTCCTTGAAGTTTTTGGCGGCGGCGCGGATGAGCGAGATGCCGCCTATGTCGATCTTCTCGATGATGTCGGCTTCGGGTGCCCCTGAGGCCACTGTGGCGCGGAAGGGGTAGAGGTCTACGATCACCAGGTCGATTTCGGGAATTTCATATTGCGCGATCTGGCCGCGGTCTCCTTCATTTTCACGACGGTTGAGGATGCCTCCGAACACTTTGGGGTGGAGGGTCTTTACACGGCCGCCGAGGATCGACGGATAGCCGGTGAGATCTTCTACGGCTGCACATTCATAGCCCAGGCCTTCGATGAAGGAGCGGGTGCCGCCGGTTGAGAGAAATTTCACGCCGTCTGCGTGGAGTAATGACAGGATTTCTTCCAGTCCGTCTTTATAGAAGACGGAAATGAGTGCGGTTTTGATACGTTTGTTGTCAGACATTGCCTTAAATATCTTATCTGAATTTATTGATTGGACTGAGTTCGATTTTGAAAGTGCAAAGTTAGTGAAAATTACTCAGCAATGGAATTAAAAATAATTATAAATAATGG
>NZ_JAIDEN010000103.1 GCF_029054785.1 Duncaniella sp. | reverse complement strand
AACCCTCCACGGTCTACGGCCGGGCAGGGCCCCGGGGCTGGGGGGCGGGGTTGGCGGTCGGAAGAATCCAGGCCACTGCAAGGGCGCCGTGCGGGGGGCCGCGTTAGCGGTCCGGAGATTTCAGGCCACTGCAAGGGCGCCGTGCAGGCGGGCCGCGTTAGCGGTCCGGAGATTCCAGGCCACTGCAAGGGCGCCGTAGGTGTCCGCAGCTGTGGTGATACGCAACCCCCTCCCTTCCCCAAAAAGCGCCGTAGGTGCGGCACAAAACAACACAAATCCCCTCCGCCGGAGGTGCGAAACTAAACGTATATAACGAAAAAAGCTGTCTCACGACAGCTTTAATTCATTTAATAAACCAATCATTATCACATTTCTTGCAATGGAAAAAGTAATTTTGCTATGTACCTATTAAACACACGCCTGCGCGAAATGGTTCACCGCAAATCAAAAAATTTTTTATTTATTTCTAATTTTTTTGCCAACATCCCTAAAAATCGCTAACTTAGCAATCTGTAAAATTCAGACAACAGCTGAAATTTAACTCATTTTAGCGCAGATGTGCAGCGTTTTTGCCCGCGTCGCGTGTTAACTTTGCATCATAAACAATTAGACCATAGAAATAAAAAACGACATGGAAAAGAAAAAGCCGGCAATCAAGGCCTCGAAGGACAAGGAGCTCGACCCGATGAAGGCGAAACTCAACGCCCTGAACCAGGCCCTTGGAAATATAGAGAAAAACTATGGCCGAGGAGCCATCATGAAACTCGGAGACGAGAACATCGAGGATGTCGAGGTGATCCCCTCAGGCTCGATCGGTCTCAACTATGCCCTCGGCGTCGGAGGCTATCCCCGCGGCCGAATCATCGAGATCTTCGGTCCGGAATCGTCAGGTAAGACCACTCTCGCCATTCACGCCATAGCCGAAGCGCAGAAAGCGGGCGGCATCGCGGCCATCATTGACGCCGAACATGCCTTTGACCGCTTCTATGCCGAAAAACTCGGTGTCGACGTCAACAATCTCTTCATGGCCCAGCCCGACAACGGCGAGCAGGCCCTTGAAATTGCCGAACAGCTGATCCGCTCGTCGGCCATCGACATCCTGGTGATCGACTCCGTGGCCGCACTGACCCCCAAGAGCGAGATCGACGGCGATATGGGCGACAAGAACGTAGGCGTACAGGCGCGACTGATGTCTCAGGCCATGCGTAAGCTGACCGGCACCATTTCCCGCACCAACACAACCTGTATCTTCATCAACCAGCTGCGCGAGAAGATCGGTGTGATGTTCGGTCCCTCGGAAACCACCACCGGCGGCAACGCTCTGAAATTCTATGCCTCAGTACGTATCGACATCCGCCCCAGCACCTCGATCAAGGACGGCGACGATGTTCTCGGCAAGCTGACCAAGGTGAAGGTTGTCAAGAACAAGGTTGCGCCTCCGTTCAAGCGCGCTGAATTCGACATCATGTTCGGCGAAGGCATCTCGCGCAGCGGCGAGATCATTGACCTCGGTGTAGATCTGGGCATCATCAAGAAGAGCGGCTCATGGTTCTCCTACAACGACACCAAGCTCGCTCAGGGCCGCGACGCCGCCAAGCGTGTGATCCGCGACAATCCCGAACTCGCCGAAGAGCTGGAAGCTCTCATCATGGAGGCTCTCAAGGAAAAGGGCGCCTCCGGCTCAGGCAAGAAGAGCGCCAAGGCTGCCGACAAGAAGGCTTCGGCAAAGGCCAAGGAGGAGGATGACGAACCGACAGCCGACGACATCAACTCGCTCGGTGACGAAAGCCTTTTTGACGACGAGGATCTCCCCGACGATTTCTCAATCGAAGAAGACATCTAAGGAAAGCACACACATACCGACTTAGACAAGCAGGCGCGGACCAAAATGGCCCACGCCTGTTTTATTTTACAGATATTATTGAATAACGATGCCTCTCGGTAGGGACAGATTTTGCAATATGCCGGTCAATAGATCTCCTTGGCGACACGGCGGACCGATTCGGAGGCCATCAGCGTGTAGAAATGGATGCTGGGGACTCCGTGGGCGATCAGATCGCGGCACTGGCCGATGCACCATTCAACGCCGACCTCACGCACTTCGGCATCGTCCTTGCATTTGCGCAGTTCGGAGGCAAAGGCTTCGGGGATGTCCGAACGGAACACGCGGGGGAGCACATTGAGCTGGTTGGCGAAGACCACGGGCTTGATTCCGGGAATGATCGGAACGGTGATTCCGGCCTTGCGGCAGCGCTCTACGAATTCGAAATACTTGCTGTTGTCGAAAAACATCTGGGTCACCAGATAGTCAGCGCCGTTGTCGACCTTCTGCTTGGCATAGTAGAGATCCGACTCCATGTTGGGAGCCTCCTCATGTTTTTCGGGATAACAGGCCATGCCGTAGCTGAATGGGGTCTCGTTAGGCTCGAAACGCTCTCCGTCGGCATAGATTCCGCGGTTGAAATCGTTGACCTGGGCCTGGAGGTCTGTGGCATGGCGGTTGATTCTGGAGGGGTCGTCGGACTTCTCCGGACCTTTGATGTCGCCGCGAAGCAGAAGCAGGTCATGAACACCGAGGAAATTGAGGTCAATGAGGGCATATTCGGTCTCGTCGCGGGTGAAGCCCTTGCAGATGATGTGGGGGACAGCCGTGATGCCGTATTTGTTCTGGATGGCCGAGGCGATGGCTACCGATCCGGGGCGCTTGCGCATCTTCTGCGGACGGAAGCTGCCGTCGGGCATTTCCTTGAAAATCATCTCGCTGTGGTGGGAGGTGATGTTGATATACTTCGGATCAAAATCGCGGAGTTTGTCGATGATATTGTAGACCTTCTCGATGCTGTTGCCTTTCAGCGGGGGCAGGATCTCAAAGGAAAAAGCCGTGTGGCCGGGATTGGCCTGAAGATGATCTATTACTCTCATACTTATTCTGATATACTTATTTTCTGTGGTTTCTGTTTTGTTTTCATTCGCATTCGATCACTGACGTCGCCGCCGGGCGGGTCAGCGTCTGGTCCACCTGCCCAGCCCGAAAAGCGAGCGCTTGAAACGGGCCTTGTTTGCGCGGGCTTCTTCCGAACCATAGTCAATCGCACGGTCAAAATAGCCGACTGCGCGGTCAATGTTCTCAGCCGTGCCGCGTCCGAAGCCGTATGCAAGACCAAGGGCGTTGAGCACCATCGCATCAAGAGGCTCCCAGACCTCATCGAGATGCTTTTCGGCTTCGGAAAGATAGCGGTAGGCCCGGACATCGTCCTGAGCGGTTCCGAGACCGGCCTGCACAAGCACTCCGAGTTCCGCCGCCGCTCTCCAGGAAGTGTCCTCGCCGCAATCCTCGTTCTCGTGGGCCATCGAAAGCCACCGGTAGGCCTTGGAATGGTCGCAGGGAAGGCTGCCGCGACCCTCGAAATAGAAATTGCCGACCTGGAACTGGGCCATCGGATGGCCCTCGCGGGCGGCTATCAGGTAATACTCGAAAGCCTTGTCGGGATCCTCGTCGACGCCGTAGCCGCGGCCATAGCAGGTGCCTACATTGTAGGCCGACTTCTGATCGCCCAGCTCGACGGCACGGCGGTAGTATTCAAAAGCGTGGTCGGCGTCGTCATACTCGTCTTCAAGCCACTTTCCGTAGTCGTTGCAGACCAGCGGATCGCCCGATTCGGCAAGCATCTCCATGTGCTCTTCGAAGACATTGCCGTCCATGTCGGCAAGGCCCGATTCATAGATCGTGCGGTAGTTGCCGAAACCGGAACTCAGGCCGGCTTCGAAAGACTGCTGATAGAAATCGGCGGCGATGGGATAGGCGTAGCGGTAATATTCCTCCTCGGTGGAGAACCGGTCGGCAGCGTCGGGGTCGATGAGCATGTAGTCGCCCCAGAACATCACGTTTCCGATCATGTAGAGACAGAAAGCATCGCCGTCCTCGGCCTGCGAGAGAATCTCGTCGTAGGCCTCCCGAAGCGAGTCGAATGGCATCTCTTCGGCCATTTCCGGCGAAAACATGCCGCTGCGCAGGGCGCAGAGCACCGCTGTGGCGCTGCCGAGCCCGACGGCTTCACTGATCAGCTCTGAAGCAAGATCGGGATCAACCGGGAAGCCCGCTCCGCTCCAGACATAACTTTCGCCCAGATGGCAACGGGCGAAGTAGCACATGGCGTCAGCGTCGCCGGCTTCGGAAGCCTTGCGCAGCATCTCATAGCCCTCGCGCATCTGGCGGGGGCTGTGGCTGAGCCATATCTTCTGGATGGCTTTGGCTACTTCGGTTGAATATCGTCCGTTCATACGAGTATATGATTGTCAGTCTATATATGCACTTGGTAAAGGTGTTCCTGAGAGGCAGCTTCAGAGGTTGTCGCAGAACTATGCCTCGCAGTAGGGATGCTTTTTAAAGCATCCGCAGCTGTCTTGGAGTCAATCGCCGTCAGCAATTACCTTGGAATCAATCGCCTGATGGAGGACGCTTTTAAAAGCGTCCCTACCCAAGCCAATTGCGGCAGGTTTTGCAACATCCACTTAACGCTGTATTCTGACAAAATTACGAAATTCCATCCGAATCATCGGCTTTCACAGCCGGATCATGCCTAATTGTAACAGAATTTTCACATTTGTAACCACATTGAAACATCGCCCCCGCCTCAGCGTTCAGAGGCAGGGCGATGTTTTGATGCTTTAAGGATATGTCAGACAAGACTGCTTCGGGTCAGAGACCCGCAAATCCGATGGAAGTCAGGAGCCGGTAAGTTAACATCAGCAGGGCAACACCGGCTACATAACTGATCACAGTTCTTGACGACTCTTTCCGAACCAAGCGTTTCACCCTATGGTCAAACGCCATTCCTATCGGGGTGACGAGACAGCCGACAACAACGATCGTAAAGTATTTATTATCCAGAATCCGGTCAAAGCCCACAAGGTATGCCGCCCCCAGGATGATGGCTGCTTCTGCTGCCGCACAGAGCAAGAAAGTTATAATCAGCAGCTTACCAACATTGATGGTTTCGCCGTGCTTCTCAATCTTCAGCTTTGCTTTGCAGAGCTCAGTCCTCGCGATCGGACCGCAGAGCAAAAGCATCACACCGACACACACCGCAATTATCAAATACAGATTAGAGACCATTAGTTTAACATTTATTGATTCCAACATAAAGCACTATTAAGAGCAGCCTGAGCACCGATGGCCAAATTTACCCTCAGTTCATGAGATATTTCCGCATTATCTAATAATTCATTTAATTCTGTCGAATAATTATGGATATCCTCCTCAGAAAGCGTGCTGCAAGTTTCAACGATCTTCACATCAAAATTCTTATAAATCGAAATTTCTTCATCTGTCAATAGACAATTAGATTGTAAGTACACACACTGATCTTCGACATATTGAGTCAAAGACATATCCTCTGCAACTCCTCTAAAGCCTAATTCTCCAAAAGTCTGAATCATTTCAATCATCAAGCTTCTTAATTCAAAATTATTCTTGAATTGACTTACATCATAACCACTCTCCATTAATCTTAACAGAACATCATCATACAATCTGTCAATATCTGGTTTCCCATTAAAAATATATGCATTTTTATTATGATTTACTGACACCATAAATGAGTTGTGATAATATCCCAATGAGTCATGCACTACAATCATTGGCGTATTGGAAATTGTACCACTATTGTCTATACCATCAATATCCCCAATATTTTCAACAAAATCTAATGGCATAATATTGACATTTTGATTCATAAACACGCTATCCAACATAGCCCTCTCTATGAATGTCGCTACTTGAATACCATAATCCGCTTTGAACAACATTGAGTTTGGCGCAACCATCGTGTAACCATAACAATCCAACAGACAATCCACAAAAGCAGACGATACAACATCTCCTACAAATCCACCAATTAAATTTCCAGCCAAATATCCTACACAAGCCGTTCCAGGCCCACCCAAAGAACCTAAGGACGCACCAGCAGTCCGCCCAATCCACTGTCCGCCTCGTCGACCTGCCTGATCTGCTAATTTTACCATGAACATTCTTCTGACACCTCTACTAACATTACTTTTGCATGTTATAGATCTATTTAAACTATCTAATGCACTATACACCTTATTCAATTCAGATACATCATATTTAGGCTGTTGCTGAATCGAATAATTTGTATCACCCTGCAATGTTAATTCTGGCCCCTCCGCACAAGATGAAAAAAGGAGTATAAACGAGACAATAGCGAAAAAAACTGTTGTTTTCATAATTATTTGAAGTTATAAAATTTTAGTTTCTCGCTGCAAAATTAAGATATTATCTCACCCCCAACTCTCGTTTTTCCAATATTTATTTTGTCTTTTACGCGACCTAACCACCTGATTTTAAAACACTATAATGTTAAATAATTTTGCTATTCTATCTTTGCCTATATTTAAAGATCGTCAATCCCGAAACTTAACAAAACAGCCATCCCCCAGCGCCGTGAATCTCACTTCCTGAATCAATATATTTATTCCGTCTTCCAGTCAAAGATCCACATCAACAGAAGAAAAACGACCGCAAAACTGACGGCCTCAGCCAAAAAAATGGCGGCATAGCGATGGAGCCGCTTTTTATATCGCGATTTGATTTTAGGCTCTATATAATGGGTGAGAAATTGAGCTGGAATCAAGCTAAGAGCTGCATTTATCCATATAAAATCACTCATAATTATTCTTTAGGATAGTTTAGTTGATGGAAATTACAGGTAGGCGAGATAAGCAGTGACAAGAGACTGATCAGGCAACTGACGGATCTTGGCTTTCAGGCGGCGCTTGCGGTTATAGACCGACTCGATTTTTCCGGCTTTCAGAAACACTGCGATGGCGGTGCTTGAAAATCCGAGGATCGAATAGAGGAAGAGTTTATAGTCATCGGATTTCAGGTCGGGAAGATCGCGACGAAAACGGGCCATAACGTCGGACTGATAGCGGTTGACGGTTTCTTCAAGTTCTGCGACCTGTTCAGCAGACGAAAGACGATCGACAAGTTCGACAGCCTCGTCCGAGACGTTTTTGCGGGTCTGAGGAGAGGATTTTTCGTAGTACTCGCGGCATTTTTCGTCCATCAGACGGTATTCTTTGGTCAGCAGCTCGCGCAGCAATGAGTTGGTTGCCTCGTTGTCGCGCTGACGGAGTTCGGTGATCTCACGTATATTCTGCCCTATCTGAAAATAATATTCGTCGCGACGCAATTTGCGCCTGTACAAGATAATTCCAAACGCCACGGCTCCGGAAAGGTAAATGGCTTCAAGGGCTATGGTGAGGCGGCGGATCATCCGCGAATGAGCGGCCCGTGTTTCGGTCAGCTCCCGCCGCAGGCTCTCGATGTCCATCGACTGTTGCTCCGGAGTGAGGGCGCCGGAATTTTCTTCAGGCGCACAGGACACCATTCCGACCGACAGAAGCAGACAGATCAAGACCAAACGGAAACGTTTCATTGCGGGTATCTTGGCAGATGTCAAGCACATATCGGCAGCAAAATTACGAATAGATTTCCAAATACAGAAATCTTTCGGATCAGAAGCTTACAACCTCACAGGGATGCGGAGGGAGATCAGATCAGCCGTCGAACCAAGGGGAAAAGGCGCAGGCGGATGAGGGTTTTGACGAGCCATTCTCCGGGGGAGGCGCTGCGGTGGGCGGCGAAACTTTCGCGGACCGGCGGACGGCTGAGGGTCTGACGGGCGCTGCGGCTGTCGGAGAGCCGCAGGAAACGCAGGACAAGGGCCATGTACTGCGGATAGATCAGGCGGTCTACATCGCGCCGCAGCTCAGTGGCGAAAAACGAACGCAGACGGCGGTGGAGATTCTCGTAGTTGCCGACGGCTTCCATGTCGGCCCGCGAGGTTTCTGATCCTGGACGGTGGAGATAGTGGTAGGTAGCTCTGCCTGACATGCAGACCGTCCGGCATTTTTCGAGATAGCTGAAATTGAAGCTGACATCTTCGAGCAGCCTGAGGGGCGGAAAACGCAGTCCTGCGGCGCGGATGACCGACAGCGAGTAGAGTTTGCCGACAGGGGGATTGAAAGCGCCTCCTGCGAGCGAGGAAAGGAAGGCGCGATTGTCGCGGAAGGATGCGTAGGTCCGGTCCGGAAGACGCTGGGTCTCCGTCTGTCCGTCAGGCCAGTGGTGGGTCAGCGCAGTGACGGCCAGATCTCCTCCGGTGGCAAGAAGCGAGCTGAGATAGTCGGGATCGACATAGTCGTCGGAATCGACAAAGCAGACTTTCTCGGCCTCTTCCGAGCAATTGTCAAGACCGAAATTGCGGGCCGAGGCCGGACCGCCGTTTTCCTTGACGAGCACACGCACACGCTCTCCGGCATAACTTCGGGCTACTTCGGCAGAGCGGTCGGTCGAGCCGTCGTCGACAAGAAGCAGTTCGAAGTTTTCGTAGTCCTGCGCCAGGATGCTCTCCACACAGCGCCCAAGGGTCGCTGCGCAGTTATAGACAGGGACGATGACCGAAATCAGAGGAGTGGCGGACATACAGGCAGAGGGTATAAGGGGGAGTGTTTATAGCGGGAGAAGTTTCAGACGTAGATGAGCTTGAACAGGCGCTCATAGAGCCGCCACCAGTGGAAATAGCCGCAGAAATCAAAGAAAAACGGCAGCGAGGGACGGTAGGAAGCCGGGAGCAGCCGACGGCGTATGGTTTCGTAACACCTTTGCCTGTCCTTTGCGGTCAGAGCCGGCGACGGGGAGTAGAAATCCTTTTTAAGAGTTGTCAGGAGGCCTCCGAGATAGTGGATCTCGATCTTTTTTCTGACCTCCACGTTGTCGAAACCACCGGCCGAGACAATGTCCAGAAAGCGTTCAAGTCCGGCAAGGCGGGAGATGACCGGAGCCGACAGCGCGAGCGAGGAATTGTCGGCGCCGCGCACGTAGAAATAGCCCGACCGCAGGCTGAAACGGCAGTTTGTCACATGGCGGAAATATGAAAAGCAGAAAATCCCGTCCTCGCCGAAAGAGATATCAGGATCAAAGCGGAGGCTGTTGGCGTTGACAATGTCGCGTCTGAAAAGTTTCCCCCAGACAAAGCCCAGGGAGTAGGCGCTGAAACATTCAAGCAGCTGAGGAAGCGAGCAGCAGCCGGAGCCGTCGCGTTCAAGTTGTCCGGAGCAGACACTGACAGCCTCAGGCGCAGCCCCCGGATTGACCACCGAATAGCCAGAGATGGCAAACTGAGTGCCTGAGGAGCCTTCAAGGAGGTCTTCAAGATAGTCAGGGGCCACATAGTCGTCAGAATCGACAAAGGTGAGCCATGTGCCTGATGCAGCCTCAATGCCGCAGTTTCGGGCAGCTGAGACGCCACCGTGGCCGGGGGTGAGGAGCCTGATGCGGCTGTCGCGTCCGGTATATGTCCTGACAATATCCTGCGAACTGTCGGAACTACCGTCGTCAACGGCTATAAGCTCGAAGTCATCGAAACTCTGTGCGAGCAGACTGTCGATACAGCGGCCCAGCGTGGCCTCGGCATTATAGACCGGAACAATTATGGAAACAGCGGGTGATGGCATCTGTGTTTATGGTTTGTTTTTCAGTGGTTATTCGGTTAAATATTGCTACTCAGAATCATAAACCTATCATTGATTTAGTTATAAATCCTGCCAGATGGGCAAATAACAACCGTAGAAGTATCGTAAATGTCATAAGGCAGATATTTTGTTTAGAATCAGGTTTCTGCATCGTGTGAGATACTGACAGATCAAATTTTCTTTCGATGCGCCCAATATCTTGCTGATGTTTTGCGGCGTGCGGCCAAACTGCTCTGCAATTTCCTTTTGAGCCTTATTTTCCGCTATCTTCCAATATGTTATCTCCGCCTGTACACGGGTCCACGCTGTAATTATATCATCCGCAAAAGATGTGCTGACAGACAATTCATCATTTATTTCACTCCAGGGAGTAGTCACAACCAGTCGTTTTTTCCCTATACTGTCCAATTCTCTGCCTGACAGCCTGAAGGCTTCTCCATCTGAAAGACCAATCCGCTCTGACTCATAATCAACAGTACCGATCCCGACAGCAACCCTTGCATCCCATAAATGCCTGGCTTCAGCGGGTGTCAGTCCTTTTAATGCTGCTCTGAACAAAACCGCAATCTTCACAGAGTCTTCCGGATCATCAGCGACAATCTGGAAACTATCTCCACGGAACAGTTCCATTTTAAGCGGCATCAATTCCGATATATCATTTGCTATGGTTTGCAGACCGGACAACAATTGCGCCCTCTCCCCCCCTGTGTTAAAGGTAGAGCCGACAATATCACCGGTTATGACACCCTTTATTATTTCTTTCATAATGACGCAAATATATGAAAATCCGCAGAAACAACCAAAAATATTTGATTTTATAAAAACAACCAAAAAAGGGTAAAAAAAGGAATTTTCAGGCAGATGTTGTAAAATATTCGTCTATTATGATTTACGGCTCCCCTCTATCAGAGGCGGTCGAGGTAGAGGACGGCTTCGGGTCCGAGGTTGAATATGAGGTCGAGGACCGATAGACCGGGGATGAAGCCCAGTTTGTCGGCTCGGATCTGCCAGTAGGGAGGCAATCCGATCGCCGCCGGGGCTGAGACGGGGACGGCAGAGTGGCTTGCGGCGGGGTCAGATGGTCCTGCGTAAGAGTCAGAAGGACGGGAAGCAGCCGATGAGGACGGAAGCTCAAGCGCTTTCCTGATCCATGAGTCCCAGGCTCCGGCAAGATCCTTGAGCAAGGGGTAGCGCTCACAGACTCCGGCGGTAAGCATCGGCAGCAGACGGTCCTCATAGAACTCGAAATAGGGTGTACGCCCATAGGCACTTTCGAGCGCCACGCGGTGGACGTCCCACCACTGGCCGTGGTCTGAAATCCGGATTTCGTCCCAGCCGCAGCGCGAGGTCTCAGGCTTGGCTATGGGCACCGTGAGTTCCAGGCGTCCGCGGGTGTCGGCTATGGCGAAGCGGTGGCTGTCCTTGAAGCGCTTGTCAAAGCGGGCGCTCCAGTCGAAGCGGGCATCTCCGCCCTGCCTGCTGATGAGGGCATAGACCTCAACGGGCGCACACAGCATCGGAGGCAGGAGCAGGGGGGATGAGGCCTGAGGCTGCATCTCACTCATATTTATGTTTGTCAGGGTTGGCATTCATGAGGATGCGGTCCCAGCGGATGCCGCCGTTGAACAGCGAACGGTCCTTGTCGAAGGATATGAGCACACGCTCAGGACGGCCTACGATGTGGTCTTCAGGCACAAGCCCCCAGAAGCGCGAGTCGAGCGAATTGTCGCGGTTGTCGCCCATCATGAAGTAATAGTCCATCCTGAATGTATAGCTGTCCTGGGGCTGACCGTTGATGTAGAGCTTGCCGTCGCGGAATTCGGCGTCGGGATTGCCCTCGTAGACACGGATTGTCCGTCCGTAGATGTCCCATGCGCGCTGCCCCATCCTGAGCGTGGCGCCTTTGCGCGGAATCCAGATCTCGCCATAGTCGGCGGGAGTCCATCCCTGGCTGACAGCCTCAGGGAAGAGCGGTTCGGGGGTGAACGACGGCACTTTCATCACCTTGGCCACTGCCGGATCGGCTTCGAGAGTCTTGACCATCGCGGGAGTCAGCGGCGAGATGTAGACCGGAGGCACAGTGCCATCAGGATTGACGGTGAAGCCGAGAATCCTGAGACCGGCGACATCGTCGGGGGTGATATTGACCGAGTGGCGGTCATCGACGGCAATGCCGAGCGCGTCCCACTGCGCATCGGTCATCGCGCCCTGCTTGAGCTGGAAATAATGGTTGAACTGCACGTTTTCAGGCTGTTCGATCGGCTCGCCGTTGATGTGGATGACACCGTCGACAATCTTGAGCCACTCGCCGGGGAGTCCGACAGCGCGCTTGACATAGTTCTCGCGACGGTCAACGGGTCGATAGACGATCTCGCCGAAAGTCTGGGGATTGTTCAGGATGTTATCGCGGCCATAGGCGCGGACCAGCGTATAGTAGTCGGGGTTGGTCACTTTGGTGGCCACGGTGTCGCCCGCAGGGAAGTTGAAGACGACGATGTCGCCGCGCTCGACCGAGCCGAGTCCCTTGAGACGGTGGTAGTCCCACTGCGGATTCTCAAGATAGGACTTTGTGTTGATCACCGGAAAGGTATTCTGTACCAGCGGGAAATGAACGGGAGTCATCGGCACCCTCGGACCGTAGGCCATTTTGTTGACCCACAGATAGTCACCGACAAGGAGCGACTTCTCAAGCGACGACGACGGGATCTGATAGTTCTGCCCGATGAAGGTGAAGACGAAATAGACAAGGATCAGGGCGTAGACAATGGCATCGACCCAGCTCATCACAGCCTTCACAGCCGCGTTTTTCGAACTTTTCCACCAGGTCAGCGGAATGTAGCCCGTGATATAGATGTCAAAAAGCAGGAACCAGAAGAGCGCTACCCACCAGCTGCCGAGCCATGCGACCCAGAGGAAAAAGATTAGCGAGACGATGGCGAAGCGCACCCAGCGGGTGGTGCGGTTGTCGGCCACACGCCGACGGAAATCCTCGGCGAAACTTCCGGCCTTGTCGGTATTTGTTGTCATAGAATTCTTAGAGGTTATTTAGAGGGTGTTTCAGAGCAGCTCCTGCATCATGGTGTCGATTGTGAAAATGCCCTTGCGTCCGGCAATCCACTCGGCGGCCATCACGGCACCGAGGGCAAAACCGTCGCGGCTCTTGGCGCGGTGGGTGATCTCGATGGTATCGACCGGAGAGTCCCACTCGATCGTGTGGGTGCCAGGAACCTCACCCTCGCGCAGACTCAGAACAGGCAGAGCGTCAGGCGCCATGTCGGGCTTCTCAAGTCCTGCGGCGATCTGAGCCGGAGTCAGTGAGGCATTTGCGGCGTCGATGCTGACCATACCCTCGTCGGCCCATGAGCTGACGCGCTCGTTCTCGGCAATGATCCCCTCGGCGAGAGTGATGGCAGTGCCTGACGGATGGTCAAGTTTGTGGACGTGGTGGGTCTCATACATGTGGGGCTTGTACTGAGGCAGCTTGCTCATCAGACGCGCGAGCTTGCGGTTGACGATGTTGAAGACATTCACGCCGATGCTGAAATTGCTCGAAGCCAGAAGAGCGCCGCCAAGCTCGCTGACGCGCTTCTCGACCTCGTCGCGGCGCGCGGCCCATCCGGTCGAACCGCAGACAACCGGCACACCGGCAGCAGCGGCCCTCATCACGTTGTCAGGCGCCGTAGAAGGGGTTGTAAACTCGATCGCAGCCTCAGCCGAAGCGAAAGCCTCGCCGTCAATATCGGCATTGTTATCGACATCAATGATGGCCACAATCTCATGGCCGCGTTCACGGGCGATGCGCTCGATGGCGTGGCCCATCTTCCCGTAACCTATAAGAGCAATTTTCATAATAATCCGTATTTGTAAAATCTGAGAGATTGTTTCATGCAATCCGAAACCATCCGGACCGCATCAGCTGCAAAATTACACAAAATCTCCAATTTCAGCAACTTTCTTTCACCCCGGTCCTCCGGACAGACCCTGACCGACATAAGGACAGGGAATATGTTGTATAACATGTTTTTGGGCGGTGTTTTTTCGCGGGATTTATAATTCATTTGTAAAATAAACCTCCTATCTTTGCGATTGTAGCTAATAAGCTCTGTCTATCAGTGGTTTCAGATTTTTCTGCGACACACACTTAACCGACACACCACACACCTTAAATTTAAATACAAAACACCTTAAATACAAAACACCAACCAATCACTATGGCTATAATAGATCTTGTCAGATGGGCGCCACAGGGCAATTTCACAGTCTATGCCTGGCGTTTTCCTGAAACCAACCTCAGCACCTACACTCAGTTGATCGTCGCCGAATCTCAGGAAGCGGTCCTCTTCTCCAAGGGACAGCTAATGGGGAAATTCGGACCGGGCAAACACACCCTGAACACCGAAAACCTTCCCATCCTGCGCAGTCTTTTCGGTATTCCCTTCGGAGGGAAAAATCCGTTCACTGCCGAGATCTGGTTTGTCAATAAGGTACAGGTCTTCAACATCGACTGGCATGCCGGCAACATCAAGAACCATGATGCGGAATACAATGCTATGGTACCCATCTACGCCGCCGGACAATACGGCCTGCGCATCACCGACACCGAGAAGTTTCTCATCAAGTTCGTCGGCACGAAAGAGGTCTTCACCGAGGCCGACATGACCGAGCAGTCACGCGGCGAGTTCATGAGCAAGGTGAAATCAGCCGTCATCGGGTTCATGCGCCAGAACAATGTCGGCATAAAGAGCATCGCGGCTTTCCAGGACCAGCTTTCAGGCTATCTGCGCGAACAGATGAGAGCTTTCTGGGAGGAACTGGGTCTGGAGCTGACCAAGTTCTACATCAATGAGATCGATATCGACGACAGCACTCCCGAAGGAGAGCGCGCACGTCAGGCCATAGCCCAGCAGAGCGCCATGTCGATCACCGGCCACACCTGGCAGCAGGAACAGATGTTCGACACCGCCAACAATGCGATCGACTCAATCTCAGGAGGCCTCGGAGGCGGGGGCAACAACTCGCTTCTCGGAGGTCTGATGGCCATCAATATGATGAACGGCATGATGGGAGGCGGAGGCCTGCGCGGCGGCGGTGCGCCCGTCGGACAAAGCATGATGAACCCCCAGTTCGAACAGCCCCGCTTCGGTCCCTCGGCCTCCGGCGGTTTCGGCGCACAGCAGGCCCAGAGCAATCCTGCCGGTCAGGCTCCGCAGGAGCCTTCGGTCAAAATGGTCTATTGCTCCAACTGCGGCAAAAAATATCCCAACAGCTCGCGCTTCTGCCCCAACTGCGGAAACGAATATCACCCCTGCCCGAAATGCGGGACCGACAACAATCCCCACTCCAAACGCTGTGTGAGCTGCGGTGCGCAGCTTGGCGGCGCGGCGGGAGGTCAGACCTGTCCGGCCTGCAACGCCCCTGTCAGTCCGGGGAGCGCCTTCTGCGGCAACTGCGGACAGCGCATAGCCTCTTCCGACAACTGCCTGCGCTGCGGCGCCCCCTTCCCGCCCAATGTGAAATTCTGTCCGAAATGCGGCAACAAGCGCATCTGATCCGGAAAAGACACAAAAAACTCACTCATTCTCCCATCTCCCTCATAATCAGAACAAACATTTTCATCACCCTCTGTTTCAACCCAACCTAACCGTTGACCGAATTATGAAAAACTGGAACCCACTCACCTGGATCTTATTTCTGGGCGGAGAAGCGATCATCATAGCCGGATTCTGTCTCTTCGGCCGTCAGCTTCCCGACAATGTCTATTATCTCGACCTGATTGTCTCGTCGGTGATCTATGTCCTTCTGTTTCTCAACTTCGCCCGCCCGATGGTCAATCTCAAGGATGAAAGCGGGAGTGATGTGGGGGCGCTGGGCATCAACTGGACTTTTTCGGGATGGTATGCCTTTCTGGCGGTAGTGTGCATGATCGCACTCCCCTACTACGAACTCGGTTTCAAATATCAGCTCATAGCCCAGGCCATACTGCTGTTCTTTCTGGTCATGGGTATGGTTTTCAGCCGCGAGTCAGCCGGCAAGGTCGCCGAGGTCCACCGCAATGAAAAATCCCTGACCGCAGGAATCGAGCAGGTGCGCCGCGGGATGCGCCGCGTGGAGTCCACTTTGGCCGAAAGCGCCGGAGTGCCCCCCGCCGTGCGTCAGCGCCTCGACCGAATCAGCGAGTCGCTGCGCTACATCTCCCCTTCCGGCAACCCCGAAGCTGCTGAACTCGAAGAGCGTATGAGCGAAGCTCTGGCCGACATAGACCGCGCCCTGCCCGAAGCCCAACTCAACCTTCAGCTGATCGAAAAGCGCCTCAACCGTATCGAACGCTGCTGCGAGGAGCGCAAGAAGGTCTTTTCAAAGTAAGCGGCAAAAGAGGTTGTAAAAAAGCTGTCTCCAAATAAAACCTAATAATCCCACCCTAAAACCAATCAGACAAGCCTTATGAGTGGAAAAATCTTTCCCGGCTCAAGCAACATCTATCAGGATGAAGCCAAGATCTTGTTCAATTACTACAAGATGGCCGCAGAAAAAATCGTCAGCGAGGAGGAACGCATCGAGAGCGAGATCGCAGACCTTGAATCGCAACGTTCTGACTATGAAGAGCAACTGTCAAAAGCCTGGTACTGGCTGCTGTCAGTCATCCTCTTCTTCATGTACTTCATCAAGAAAAAGAAGTACACGGAAAAAATCGATGATGTCAACGAGGAGATCGAGCGCAAACGCAAGGAACACGCCGATATTTTCCGCGACTACAAGGTTGGCAAAATGGGTGTGGCCTACATCCCGGTTGCCGACCAGGTCAAATATGACGACAAGAGCTTCATTGTCGACTTCACCGGCGAAGTCCCCGACAGCGAAGTGACCCTCCAGCTCCCGCGCCAGAACGAGCTTCTGGTGGAGACTATCGGCAAAATCGAGCACCTCTCAACCGAAGCCCCGCTCGTCGAGACTTCGGAGGACACCGAGGCGATCGAGACCGACAACTACTCCACCTCCATACAGACCATCAACGAACATGACTACCTCGGCGCGCTCGAACGCTCGCTGCGCACTGTCTCATACTGCATGGAGGACATCGACACCGTCTCCGTGGCTCTTCCGCTCGTGCAGCGCAACAGCCGCTATCTCGACTTCATCGAGGAATACTCGACCAAGACCCTGCCCGAAGGCGCGCCGGTCATCAACGTATTCGACTCCGAGCGCTATGCCGACCGCATCAACCGCTTCCGCGAACTCAACAAACTGAAAGACTCGCTGTCGACAAAGACCCAGCAGTTCGAGGACGTGATCAAATCGCTGATGACCACGATGGCCTCCTCGGTCCAGGCCATCTCCGCCCTGAAGATCGCATCGGTCGACAAGGTTGTCGGCGAATCCAACCGCCTGCTCTACAATATTCTCAAAGCGCCCTACAACCACTATTCCCCGCTGCTTGAATATGACGAGATCCAGCGAATCCGCAACGAACGCTTCGATTACAGCCAGGATGTGCAGGACTACGAGCCATTCAACCTGCGCCCCAGCTCGCGCGTGAGGTTCAACCTCCTGACCGGAATGTGGACCGCCGAGGACGGAAATGTCACCTCCATGCCCTTCGGCGTCCATCAGATCTACGAGGAAATCATGGCGCCCGTTGTCCAGAGCCTCATGGAAGAGAACCGCATCGAACGCATGCGCATCTACAACCACATCAAGGACCAGAAGATCTCCTATCTCAACAAATGGCACCAGGACACCGACGCATTCTATCGTGCCAACCGCGCGGAAGGCGCCGACATCATCAATCTGATGCAGGAAAGCCTGCGTGAATACGTGGCCGCCTACAACACCCTGATCTCCCTCCAGAAAACCGAGGACTCGATGGCCGCAAGCGGTGAGAATCTCGATGCGACGGTGGTCAACACGGTCGACAACACCCAGGAATCCATCGCTGCGTTCGAACTCCAGTCGCAGGAATTCCAGAAAGTGCAGCAGGAGTTCGAGGAATACATGGACCGCCTCAAGGAAGACATCGACATGAGAGCCGAAGAGTTCGGCCATGTCGAATATTACGACGCCAAACTCCGCGACGGCCATTCGAACGAAGCCGCCGTGGCCGCCGGTGAGATCCACAACCTTGACGAGCGCCGTCAGCCCCTGGCCGCTATCAATCCGCTCTTCGCGAAATCCTCACAGCTGCCTCCGCAGCCAAAAGTCGAGGACATCACGTTCGAACACATCGCCCTCAACCTCCCGGCCATCTCGCGCGAGGCTCTGGCATCGCTCGTGGAGATGGAAGAGAATCTCGCCGCCGCAGCCGCCACACCCGAACCCGCCGCACCTGCACCCGTTTTCCAGCCGCTTGACAGCGATGAAGAGCCTGAAGAAGACGATGAGGAATATGACGGCAACGAGGATCCCGACGCCGAAGACATCGACGATGAAAACATCGAGGATGAGGATGCAGAGGACGGTGAACCCGATGAGGAGGAAGAGGATGAGGAATACGAGGAAGATGAGGAGGATGATGACGAGGAGACCGGTGAATTCGACAACGGAACCGAAGCCATCGACGAGGACAGCGAAAAGCCCTCAGGAGCCTGCCCGCCCCCGCTCCCTCCGGAAGCCGGCAACAATGATAAAGAGTCTGAAAACTAACCCTTAAAACTCCCATACCATGCAAAGTATTGACTGTGTCGTAGACACCCAACCGATGGCCAGGGAGCTGGACCGCGTATCGCACCACGTCAACGGGACAACCTCAGCCGTCGTCGGCATGAAAGTGGCCGTGCTCAAAGCCGAAGCCGAAGCCGCCGACAATGTGTGCCGCAACGTCAACCGCGGATTCTATGCGCTCATCCACTCGCAGATCTCCCAGAAGATCGCCAAATGGAAGAGCGAAGTCGACTCTCTGCTGCTTCAGCTCAACCAGCAGCGCCGCCAGATCAACAATATAAAGGCTCAGATGGAGCGCGACTACGGCTCTATCACAGCCCGCTACACCAAACTCTTCACCACTCTGAACCGCGCCCTCCAGCGCCGGGTCTACGAGCTTGACAAACCCGCCTTCAAGTTTGCTGTGACCGAGATCGACACCCTCTCGAACCGCACCAGACAACTGTCGGCCACAGTGCCTGTCTCGCAGAACGAGTCACTGCTGACCTCGCAGAAGATAATGGCCTCGAACCTGAAATACCGCGGCAGCACGGTGATCGCCCTGATGAAGGATTTTCTGATGGATCTCAGCCGCCAGAAAGCCCTGACGGGCCGCGTGCTTCTCGACCGTGGCCTGTCAGCCGGTCTGGAAAACAGACTGCTACCGGTCATTGTCTGGGAAGGCTGCGGAGGTCGCCACGAGGGCGATCTGGAACATTTCACGATGCCTGAAGTCTGCCTGTCAGACCGCACCCGCAGCGCCATCACCAACCATATAGCCACAAACAACGTGCAGTTCCCCTGGTCGGAACCCGAAGCGGTTGATCCGCGTGTGCGCGACAGCTTCAACTCCATGCTCAGCGAATTTGACGCGACAGACCGCATCAAGGAGACGATGAGCAAGCTTTTCGGAGCGGCAAAAGTTCAAACATTCACCCCCCGATAGAAGCCTATGAGTTACCGCAGATCAATCCAGAGGGTCATCGAGATCCCCTACTCAGGCTCTGTCAGCAACAAGGCCGGAACAATGTACTATTCGGGCACTGCCCGCGAGACGGTGGTCTTCAACGTCGACGTTGACACCAGAGACTTCGACAACTCGGTTGAAGTCTGCACACAGCATGTCAACGCCCTGACCGACTCGGTCGTAGCCACGGAAGTGGCTCAGGTAGCCTCGATCCACCGCAACGCGGAGACCGTCGGACAGACAATCATCTCAGGCTTTTTCAAGACCGTCCGCTCGGAACTGAGTCAGCAGATGACGCAGCTCAAAAGCTCGATCGACGCGACGCTGCTCCATCTGAACCAGCTCTCGAAACGCTGTCTCGACAAGCGCCGCCAGATGGAGAACGACTATGGCCGCGTGGCCGAGCGCTATTCAAAAATCTTCACCGAACTCAACCGGGAGCTTGAAAGCCGGGTGATGGAGCTTGACAAAGCCGTGTTCAACATCGAGGAGGAATGTCAGAACTGCTCGGAACGGGCCGTCGCGTCGGACCTTGCCGCCGACGTGACAGTAGCCGCAGCCGAAAACAGCCGCCTCCACTCGATCCTCGGCGCCACTCTCGCAAAGCGCCGCGCTCTCGACTCGCTCAACAAGGCCCGGACTTTCCTTGAACGTCAGGTTGCGACCAAAACGCTGATCAACAACAGTCTGCAAGACTCCAACCGGGCGGCTACAATCTATGTGCCGCTCTGCGTGGTCCGCTCGCAGGATGCCTCCGGCGAAAACTCGCCCAAGGTCTATCAGAACCCGCAGATGCCCGCGGATGACAATCAGGACATCGTCGAGTTCATGGACCGGCAACAGTGGCGCCCGATGGAGGAAAGCGAAATGACGCTCATCAGGAAATTCTACACCCATCAGGTGAGCGCCGCCATCAGCACCGACAGCCCGCATGACAGCCGTGTACGTGCCTATCTCAACAAATTTATCAACGACAACACCATTTTTTGTGTCTGAAACATCATGAAAGAACTGACTGAAATCCGTATCAACGGAACCGACATACATTTGCAGGACAATCTGGTCCGCAGCTCCATACTCCCCGAAAAAACCTCGGAACTGAACCGCAACATCATCTTCAAGGGCAACACTGTGGTCGAAGGTCCGGTCTTCGGCAACCGCATCGAAGTGCGGCAGGGTCCCCTTGAAGTGCAGGGCGCGGCCTTCACCCAGAACGAGCTGTATGTGGCGACAGACGCCGCCGGAGAAATCACCTTCCGGAAATGTGTAGGCTCGGCCAACTCCATCGTATCGCGAGGCGACAAGGCCCGGCTCATGTTTCTCGCCGACATCAACGCCAAGAGCGTGGCCCTGACCAACGCCTTTGTGGCCGGAAGCATCTATGCTGACGACATCACGCTGGACAACTGCGTTGTGATCGGCGGAGTCTTCGCCACACAGGACGCCGAGATCCGCAGCTCAATGATCGGCACCTTCAACGCCCCCTCCGTGCGCCTCTCAGGGATCAACTACCTGCTGCTGCCGAGCGCCTTCTCCGTAGAGCCGGTCAACGCCGCTCCCGGCACATGCCTCTTCAACCTCAGCCTCGCCGACCTCGGAGCGCTCTACAAACAGCTCCCCCAGGCCGAAGATTCGGGCAAGATCAGGATCGACCTCAATGTCGACGAACTGCTCTCGACCCTCGCCGGAGAGGAAATGACCAAAGTACTCCGCAGCTACACCGTCATCGGCAAGGTGCTCGCCGCCGATCTGGTCAACACCGACAAATTCCAGAACCACTTCCTGCTGACCGCAGCCGCCCTCGGCCCGCAGCTGCTCAAAACATACGACATCGGCAACGACCGCAACGGCAAACCCGCCACTCTGACCGTCGAGAAGATCCGCGAATTCCTCTTCGACATCCTCCACGGAAAGATCGAAATCCGCGACATGTCAGGCTCGTTCAACATCTCCGACATCACCGGAAGATAGGCCCCGAAGGAAACACTCTCCGCACCAAGAGGGTGTCGCAAAACCATGACTCATAGCATGGGCGCTTTTTAAAGCATCCGCAATTGGCTTGGAATCAGCCGTCTGAAGGAGGACGCTTTTCAAAGCGTCCCTACCAAGGCCGATTGTGTCAGGTTCTGCAACAACCTCCAAATTTCATCATTCGAATAGTAACAATAATATTGATAGATAGACAGACAGATAAAAATCCTCATGTAAGACGGAGAGACAAAAGAGAGACAGAAGCGCCCCACCCGCCGCCTCTGTCTCTCTTGATTTTATGCCTCCGGAAAAAGCGTCTGCGGTTGTCATATATGGCCTGACACGGCACTCAGACCGACAACAATGCGAATCTTTGGTATTTCTTGGGGGTGGAGGTGCGAAAAGTCGTGATTTTGTTGTAATTTTGCCGATAGGATCGGTGGTTGCCGGGATGAACTTATGCGTTTTACAGACGTTACTATTCCGATATACCGGACTATCCATCTTCCCCAAAAAGGACAAGTTAATTATGAAAAAGGCAATCTACATCGGTGAACTCTCTCTCAGCGTTTCGCTCTTCCCTGACGGCTCTGCGCAGACCGGAGTGGGCGACTGGGCCGTGAATGCGGCTCTGCTTGACGGACGCATGGAGCTGCCGACCATCTGGGTCGGCGAGGCTGCGGCAGGCACTGTCGGCGACCATATAGTCAGGACGCTTGAGGAGGCGCGTGTGGATGTGACCTCGGTCGACCGCTTCACCGAAGGGGTCAGCCCGGTCAGAATCTTTCCTGAGGGTGACGACAGCCGCAAGGTGGACCACAGCCGTTTTCCCGCCGAGCCGGTCAATGCGGTGTGGCCGCGGATCGACGAGGGCGACATCGTTGTCTACGGTTCCTACATGGCTCTTGAAGAGCGCAACCACAGCCGGCTGCTCGAATTTCTGCGCTATGCCAAGGCGCGCAAGGCTTATCTGGTCTATCTGCCCTATTTCGAGGCCCATCAGGTGCCGAGAATCACGAGGGTGATGCCTTCGGTTTTTGACTGTCTGGAACTTGCCGACCTCATTGTGGGGCGCGACGGCGACATACGTGCGATTTTCGGCGGGAAAGACACCGAGGCCATCTTCAAGGACCATCTGCTTTTCTACTGTCCGCGCTTCCTGCACATGGATCCGGCAGAGAAAAAACTGCGCTTCTTCGACGGCAACCGCTCGTGGAGCCTCCTCTGCCACAAGACCGACAACAGCGAGCTGCAATGGAGCGCCGGTGTTCTGGCTGGCGCGGTCAGAGCTATGGCCGAGGGCAAGCGTGATCCGGACGAGATCATGGACTATGCCAACGAGACCTCACACAGCGAACTTGCCGCCGGGATCAACCATCCCTGCTCACGCTGAGAAAATCCTCCATACGATATAACCCCTCCACAACGCATCAGATGAAAGCCATATCCTTAGAGCCGGTCTTCTCTCAGACAACGACAGACATCGCCTCACTGAAAAATATGCTGAAGCGCAACCGCGCCATGTCGGAAATCCGCCATGCGATCGGCGAGGCTGACTTCAACACAGCCTACGACTTTCTGCGTGCCACGGCTGTGGAGATGGTCGAGAAGGGCGAGACAGACCGTGCGATCCACGGGGTCTGCGAGATCGATGAGCTGATCAGCCGCAACGGGGAGGAAGAGCGCCATCTGCTCAACATCCACGCTGCTCTGATGCAGATCCTCACGGCCCTCTACATCGAGAAGGCCGACAATGAAGCAGCGATGACAACCGCAGCCTCGGCCCTGTCGCTGCTCGCCCAGGAGCCCAAGCGCAAGGACGAGCCTTTTTTAGCCATTCTCGGCTCTCTGCTCTATGATATTGCCTATCTCCACACCGAACGCAAGGAATACAAGCAGGCTGAACGCGAACTGGGCAAATCGCTCAAGATTTTCGAGCGTCTGGCCAAAAACGATCCGGCGCGCTATGCCTCGGCCCACGTCATGGCCCTGAACGCCGCTACCGCAACCTACCGCAACCGCGTCAGCCAGGCCGAACTCCTGGCCCACTATCAGGCGGTGACATCGACCTATCTCCAGATGGTCAGTGCGGGGGTGGAAGTGGAGGAAGCCACAAGCCGTCTGATCGACTCGATCACAGCCGAGGGTGACACACTCGTCCAGATGGGACGCCACCGCGAGGCCGTGCAGTATTACACCCGCGCGCTGAAATATCTGACCAAGATCGAAAGCCAGTTCAGCCTCCGTCAGCTGCGTCTGTCGATAGCCCTCGGCGAGTCGATGCTGCGCATCAGCGCCATGAAGGACAAGGGTATCCATCTGCTCAATACGATGCTCCACAAAGCGACAAAGATAAACGCCACTGACGAACACCGCCGGATAGTAGACATCCTATACAATGCCAAAAGCTCCTCACTCGACATACTGGGTCTCTGGCACAAGGTGTTTCCGAAGTGAAAAACAACAGTTCAAGACAACAACAACCAATCAAAGGAACAAAACAATGTCACAGCACACTCCGACAAGCTCTCTTCCAAGAATCGAAGATTTCAGAATAGCCATAGCCGTGGCCGAATGGAACGGCCATATCACAGGCGCACTGCGCGACGGCGCACTGGAAACACTGCGCAACTACGGAATGGCGGACAAGGATGTCACCGTCGTGAGCGTCCCCGGCGCCGTCGAACTGACCTTCGCCGCATCGAAGCTCATCGAGACCGGATCTTATGACGCTGTCATCATCATCGGCTGCGTCATCAAGGGCGACACGCCTCATTTCGACTACGTCTGCCAGAGCGTGACCCAGGGAATGACCTCGCTCAACGCCGACTGTGACATTCCGGTTATCTTCGGTGTGCTCACCGTCAACGAGGAGCAGCAGGCTCTTGACCGTGCGGGAGGCTCTCTCGGAAACAAGGGTTCGGAAGCTGCTGAAACGGCCATCAAGATGGTTGCTCTCAACCGTCAGATCGACGAACTCTAAGGCCCGGCACAGCAAGATCTCAATTGGTCCGATTAGTCCAATTAGTCTAATTGGATTATGAGCCTGAACAACTTTTTAAATCCTCTTTCCCCAACCTCTCTCAACTCTCTGCATTGATGGAACGCCTGATGCAATATGTGTGGCAACACCGCCTGCTGGAACAGACGGACATGGTCACTGTGGACGGGCGCAAAGTCACCGTCATAGACCCCGGTCGGCTCAATACCGATGCGGGGCCTGACTTTTTCAATGCCAAAATAAAACTGGGCGACGCGATGTGGGCCGGTGATGTCGAGATCCATGTCAGGGCAAGCGACTGGCACCGCCACCGCCACGATGCGGACAGTGCATACAATTCGGTGGTGCTCCATGTGGTGGACCGCGACGACACGGCGATCAGGCGCCACAACGGCGAAGTGATCCCGCAGATGGTGATGAGATGCGAGCCTGAGTTCCATGTGCGCTACCACGAGCTTGTGGACCGCGCGGACATCGACCTGCCTTGCGCAGGCGAAATAAAGACTATGGACTCCCTGCGCCGCACCGACTGGCTGACGGCGCTCGCCTATGAAAGAGTCTACTCCAAAACCGGACGGGTCGAAGAACTGCTCAGGCAATATACCGGCGACTGGGAACAGACATGCTACGTGGTCCTGGCCCGCGCTCTCGGATTCAGCACCAATTCCGAGCCGATGGAGCGCCTGGCCATGTCGCTGCCACTGCATTTCCTGCGCAAGCACAGCGATTCGCCGCTGGCCATCGAGGCTCTGTTTTTCGGGCAGGGCGGTTTTCTGGACAATGCGCCGAAAGCTGATCCATACGTCGGACAGCTGATCAGGGAACACCGCTTTTTCGCCCACAAATTCTCGCTGCGACCCTTGCAGCCCTTAGGATGGAAAATGGCAAGGATGAGGCCTCACAATTTCCCACACCGTCGCATAGCCCTTCTGGCGCAGCTCGTGGCCTCGGACTTCAGACTGGTGCGCAGAATCATCCAGGCCGCGAGCGTCGAGGAAGTGCGCGGGCTGTTCCGTCAGCCGCTGAACGGCTACTGGGCCTCACACTTCACCTTCGGTCCCGGAAGCGAACGCAGCTTCGAGACCCTGAGCAAAAGTTCGGCCGATATCCTGATCATCAATGTGGCCATTCCGCTGATGATGGCCTACGGGGAAATGCACGGCGACGAGGAGATGGGGCTGCGGGCAATGGAGTGGCTTCAGCAACTGCCGTCGGAAAACAACTCGATCGTCAGCCTCTTCACCGGCGCCGGAATCGGATGCAAGGACGCTTTCACGTCACAGGCGCTCATCCAGCTGCGCCGATGCTACTGCGAGCAGCGGAAATGTCTCTACTGCCGGCTCGGCCACACGCTGCTTGCCTCAAAGGCCCGGCGAAGCCGCTGAGGAGCGTTTTCGGCCCCTCATCCGGACATCATCAGAAAAACCCGAAAGAAAAAGCCACGGAAACGGGCCTAAAATCTACGCAAAGGCAAATAACGGAAGATTGCGTAGATCGCAGCGACGAGCGCGATAGAACCGCCTACAAAACCTATATCGGCCATCATTCCGTGGTTGCAGACAATGCCGCCTACAAAGGCGCCTCCGCCGATGCCGAGATTGAAGATTCCGGAGTAGAGACTCATGGCGACCGCCGAATTGTGGGGAGCGAGGACGATGATCTCGTTCTGGAAGGCGATATTGTAGACTGTGATCGACAGCCCCCAAAAGATGCAGAGCACTGCGACAAGCCAGACCGAGAGCGAGGCAACCGGGAGAAGCAGAAGAAGCATGAGCGGCATGCCGAGACAAGCCAGAGAAATGATGCGGCGGGGATAGCGGGGAAAATAGCGAGTCATCAGAGCGCTGCCGAGAAGACCGGCCACTCCGAAGAGAGCGAGCGTCAGAGTGATCGCTTTCGCCTCCATGTGGACCACGCTGTCCATGAAAGGCTCGACATAGCTGTAACCGGTGTAGTGGCCGGTCACGATGACAGCGGTGATGAAATAGATCATGAGCAGCGGACGCGAGGTGATGACATCGCGAAACATCTTGCGGCGCGATTCGCCCTCACCGCTGCGGGGGAGGCGGGGGAAGTAGCGGAAGAGTCCGACGAGGATCAGACCTGAGAGAAGGCCGAGGGCGCCGAAGGTCACACGCCATCCGGCAAGAAGGCCGAGCATACGTCCGAGGGGGAGACCGGCGACAAGGGCTATGCCTCCGCCGGCGACGAGGGCGCTGAGGGCCGTGGAGCGTTTCCCGTCGGGAGTGACGGCGACGGCCATCGGAGGAGCGATCGACCAGAAGAGGGAGTGGGCGCAGGCTACGCCGATTCGGGAGGCGAGCAAGGACCAGTAGCCGGTGGAGAGCACGGAGCCGATATGGCTTACGAAAAACACTCCGACAATTATCAGAAGCAGACGGCGGAAGTCCATGCGCGCACACCAGAGCATCAGCGGCATGGAGAGGAGGGCCACAACCCAGGCGTAGATCGAGATGAGCAATCCGGCGCGGGCTTCGGTCACACCGAAGTCACCGGCAATGTCGCTGAGAAGTCCGATCGGGGTAATCTCGGAGGTGTTGAATGTGAATCCGGCGACGGTAAGCAGGATCAGAGGCATCCATTTCATACTAATAGGCTTAATAAATTATTGTAAACCAACACTATGCGTCAACAGATCGGGTTTTGAGGGTGCAAAATTAGCTAAAATCCGGTAGGAGACCAATTTTTATTGCTACTTTTGTGAAAAGTCACTGTAATAAGTAACTCTTAACGACATAAATTTCACTATGACTGTCATCTATTTCACGGCGACCGGCAATTCACTGGCGGTTGCGAAGAGAATTTCCGACAAATGTGTCAGCGCGGCCTGGCTTTCAGCCCAGGAGGGTCCGATCGAGCTGAGCGATCCCGATGGGGTGGGCTTTGTGATGCCTGTCTATTTCGGCCAGATTCCGGATCTGTTTGTCAGATTAATGGGGCGCATCAAAATTGACGCGCCGTATATTTTCGCCGTGTTGACCTACGGAGAAATCGCGGGCCGTGCGGCGCTCCATATACGCCGCCTGGGGGAGAGCAACGGTATCTGCTTCGACTATATACGCACCATCAAAATGGTCGACAACAATTTCACGATAGTCAATGTCGAGAAGCAGGTCAGAACTACAAAACGCAAAAAAATCCCCGCGCAGATGGAGACCATTGCGGGGGATGTCAGACTACGAAAAAAATTTATTGAAAAGCCGGGCTTCGCAGACCGGATAGTGGGGCTGTTTGAAGAGCTGATGCCTCAGGGCTGTAAATTCGACAGTGGATTCCGGGTGGAGAGCGAGCGCTGCAACGGCTGCGGAAGCTGCGTGAAGGTATGCCCGATGGGAAATGTCAGGCTTGCCGACGGGCGCCCTGAGTGGCTTGGAAATTGCATGAAGTGCACGGGCTGTTATCATAATTGCCCGCAAGGGGCGATCAGATACCACAAGGAGAAAAGCCGTTTCTGCTTCCGAAATCCGGAGGTCAGCCTCATGGAGATTATCAGAGCCAATTGCCGGGAATGAGGGAGCTCCTGAGAGGGGCTTTCAGGGAAAGAAAACGAAAGTTTTAGTTTTTTTGAGAGGGGTTGGGAGGACCGGGAGTTTTGAGAGAGCTGGGAACTTTTTTTGAGTTTTGGGAGAACTGGGAGAACTGGGAGTTTTGGGAGAGCTGGGAGTTTTGGGAGAGCTGGGAGTTTTGGGGATTAGTCCAATTGGGCCAATTAGTCTAATTAGGCCAATTAGACCAATTAGACCAGAGGCCAATCGGTCTGTTTTTAGATGCCTGACCCTTATCTTCCGAGGCGGTTGAGGAGCCCGGCGGGGATGCGGCTGAGGAGGTCGGAAAGGAGCTTGGCGGCACTGCGCAGGTCGCCTTTGTCTTCGGCTTTTTCGCAGATGCTTTTTACTTCAATCAGGGCCAGGGAGAGGGCGCTGAAGGTGGTGAGAAAGGGAAATTCGGGGATGGATATTGAGCCTGAGTCCTTGAGCAGAATAAAGGCTGCGATGGCCATGAAATCGACCAGCGAGAGGGCCATCAGGACGAGATAGTAACGCAGGAGTTTGTCGACCGAGCGGCGCAGTCCGAAGGAGGTGCATTTCTCGCCTCGCGAACGTGATTTGCGCAGTCCGCTGACGAGGTCGGCTATCACTGCGATGAAGACTCCGGAGTATTCCACACTCAGAAGCAGAAGGATCGGAAAGATGCGTGTGAGATTCATTTGCAATGTCGGTTTAAGTTGGGGGTGATGATGGTTTAAGCCGGGGGATGATGACAATGCAAAGATAAGTCCGTGGAGGGTGGAAAAAGGTGCGATAATGCGGAGATGGGCAAAAAAATTTTCGCCCCGACGATCAGTCTTCAGCGTGGAGCGCGGCGAAGATGACCGAGGCTTTGGAGGGTCCGACAATCTCGGCTATGGCGTCGATGTCGGCTTCGCGCAGACGTTTGACGCTCTTGAAATGGGTCAGCAAAGCAGTGCGGGTTTTCTCGCCGACACCCTTGATACCGTCGAGTTCGGATACGGCCTGCGACTTGCTGCGGCGGTCGCGATGGTGGGTGATGCCGAAGCGGTGGGCCTCGTCGCGCAGGTGCTGGACCACGCGCAGAGTCTCGCTGTTTTTGTCGATATAAAGCGGAATGCTGTCACCCGGAAAATAGATTTCCTCAAGTCTCTTGGCAATGCCAACGACGGCGATCCGTCCCCGCAGACCCATATCGTCCAGAGCCTCGACAGCAGCCGAAAGCTGCCCCTTGCCGCCGTCGACAACAATGAGCTGAGGCAGCTCCTGACCCTCGTTGACAAGGCGGGTGTAGCGGCGTGTCAGCACCTCCTTCATGGAGGCGAAATCGTCAGGGCCGACCACGGTCCGGATGTTGAAATGACGGTAGTCTTTCTTGCTCGGACGGGCATCCTTGAAGACCACACAGGAGGCGACTGGATTCGTGCCCTGGATGTTCGAATTGTCGAAACATTCTATGTGGTGCGGAAGTTCCGAAAGATGAAAATCGGACTGCATGCGTTTCAGAATCCTGTCGGTGCGGGTCTCCGGATTGCGCTTCTCCATTGTCTTTATGCGGTCGATCCGATGCTGGCGGGCATTCTTCCGCGAGACTTCGAGGAGCTTGGCCTTGTCGCCGCGCTGAGGTATGATAAAGCGCACATCAGGCATCTCCACATCCGGCTCCTCAGCCACGATGACATCCCGGAAAACAACCCCAAGGCTCTCGGCGATCTCCGACATGGCATAGCCCAAAAGCTGCGCCTTTGACTCGTCGAGACGGCGCTTGAATTCAAGGGTCACAGACTTCACGACAGCCCCGTGGCGGATGTGCATATAATTTATGTAGACATCGCTGTCTTCATCGTCAATGCCGAACACGTCGATATCCTCGATGGTCTGCGAGACGATGACACTCTTGGCCTGATAGCGGCTGATCAGGTCATACTGCTCCTTGAGTTCCTGAGCCTCCTCGAAACGCAATTCGAGGGAAAGTTTCTCCATCTCACCGCGCAGATAGGTCAGAAGCTCGCCTATGTCGCCGCGCAGAATCGCGCGCACTTTGTCGATGTCGCGGCAATAGTCCTCGGAAGAAACCAGCCCTGTGCAGCAGCCTTTGCAGCGCTTGAGATGATAGTCCAGACAGAGGCGTCCTTTCCCGGCACGGACCCATTCGAGAGTCATCGGCTGACGGCACGAGCGGATGCAGTAGAGCTTTTTCAGCAGATCGAGAGTGGCCCGCGCGCTGCCGGTGTCGGTGTAGGGACCATAGTATTTCGACCCGTCCTTTATGCGCTGGCGGGTCATGAAAACGCGCGGATAAGGTTCATTGGTCACCACGATCCAGGGATAGGATTTGTCGTCCTTCAGCAACACATTGTAGCGCGGCTGATACTCCTTGATCATGGAGGCTTCGAGGTTGAGCGCATCCTGCTCGGTAGGCACAACGATATAGCTCATGTCGGTGATCGCGCGCACCAGCAGATTAGTGCGGAGACTGTCATGAGTGCGGTTGAAATATGAGCTGACGCGGCGTTTGAGATTCTTGGCCTTTCCGACATAAATCACCGTACCCTCGGCGTCATAATACATATAGACGCCGGGGGTATCGGGAAGGATTGATATTTTCTCGGTCAGAGAGGCCGATTTCTTGTGTCTGGCCAATGAACAATACGGGGTTTAAAAATAGAGTGTGTTTGCTATACACACTCTATTTCAATATGTGATTATTTCAATATGTGATCAGCGAGGTGACTTCAGCGTCGGCAGGGAGATTGGCACGACCGTTGAGCGCGGAAAGCTCAATGATGAAGTTGACATAGATCTTCTTCGGGTTCATTGATTTCACAAGCTCGTAGGCAGCAGCCATTGTGCCTCCGGTGGCAAGAACGTCATCATGAAGAACCACGATATCGTCGGGGGTGATAGCGTCGCGGTGGATCTCGATAACGTCTTTGCCATACTCCTTATCATAGGAAGCCTGAATTGTATCGGCAGGCAGTTTGCCGGGCTTGCGGACAGGCACGAAGCCTGCGCCGAGTTCGAAGGCAAGGATAGAACCTCCGATGAAACCGCGCGATTCGATGCCTACCACTTTAGTAACACCTTTGTCGCGGTAAAGTTGAGAGAGGTCCCAGCCGATGATGTGCAGGCCGCGGGGATCCTTGAACAGAGTGGTAAGATCTTTGAAGACGATACCCTTTTTGGGGAAGTCATAAACGTCGCGTATACGTTGCTTCAGATATTCCATGATGTATTTTTGAGTTTAGGATTTATGATTCATTTTAGTGAAATTGTTCCACGTGAAACAATGATTTTTCATCGTCCCATGAGCAAGAGAAGGATGTTTATATCAGCCGGAGAGATGCCAGGAATGCGCGAAGCTTGGGCTATTGTCTCAGGGTTGATGCGCTCCAGTTTCTGACGGGCTTCTGTTGAAAGTGCGGTCAGCGAGGCATAGTCGATTTTACCCCGGATGGTAAGATTTTCGAGTCGGCGAAGCTTGTCGGCGATCTGCTGTTCGCGCTGGATATATCCCTGATATTTGATAAGGATTTCCGCAGCCTCGACTATTTCCTCACGCCTTACGGCCTCGATGTTTTCGTCAAGATAGGCAGCGAAAGGCTCGATTCCTTTGGCGAGAATTTCGATTGTCAGACCCGGACGCAGGATGAGATCATAGAGCTTCAGACCCTGCTTCAAGGGCTGCTCGCCGAGGCTTTCAAGATAGGGATTGATCAGGGCCGCACGGACTGAAAACTCGCGGCAGAAGTCGATCAGAGCGTCGCGCTGACGGCGCTTGCTTTCCATTTCATTGAAACGATAGTCAGAGGCAAGACCTATGGCATGGCCACGCGGAGTCAGACGCATGTCGGCATCATCCTGACGCAGCAGGATGCGGTATTCGGCGCGCGATGTGAACATTCGGTATGGCTCGTCCACTCCCTTTGTGACAAGGTCGTCAATGAGCACTCCGATATATGCCTCGTCGCGTGCAAGGGTGAAAGGCTCGGCGCCTTTGACCTTGAGAGCGGCATTGATTCCGGCGATCAGGCCTTGTCCGGCAGCCTCCTCATAGCCCGTCGTACCGTTGACCTGACCGGCGAAATAGAGACCTGAGATGAGTTTCGTCTCAAGGGTGTGGAAGAGCTGAGTCGGGTCAAAGAAGTCATATTCGATGGCATAGCCGGGGCGGAAAATGTGGACATTCCGCAAGGCCGGAACGGTCTCCAGCGCACGGATCTGAACGTCGATCGGAAGCGAGGAGGAGAAACCGTTGAGATAGTATTCGTTGGTCACCTCGCCTTCCGGTTCGAGGAAAAGCTGGTGTTCGTCCTTGTCGGCAAAGGTCACTATTTTGGTCTCGATACTGGGACAGTAGCGGGGTCCGATGCTTTGGATCTGGCCGTTGTAGAGGGGCGAGAAGGGCAAGCCTTCACGCAGGATTCTGTGGGTTTCGGGGTTGGTGTAGACCGTATGGCAGGGGCGCTGACGCAGCTTACGGCGCACGTTGGGGAGATAGCTGAACTTATGGAAATCGTTGTCTCCGTCCTGAAGATTTGTCAGACTCCAGTCCACCGAGCGGCCATCGATGCGCACAGGAGTGCCCGTTTTCATGCGGTCTGTGGCGAATCCAAGCTCTTTGAGCTGTTCGGTCAGCCCATAGGATGCAGGCTCTGAAACGCGTCCTCCGGGGAGCTTTACGGGGCCTGTGTGCATGAGTCCGTTGAGGAATGTTCCGGCTGTCAGGACTACGCATTTGGCTTTGAATGTGACGCCGAGACAGGTTGTGACACCTGCTACACGACCGTCTTCGATCAGCAGACCGTTGGCCGAATCCTGCCAGATCGAGAGATTGGGAGTGTTTTCAAGAATGTTTCTCCACAGGCGGGAAAACTCCATGCGGTCACTCTGGGAACGCGGACTCCAGACGGCAGGACCTTTGGAGCGGTTGAGCATACGAAACTGTATGGCGCTTTCGTCGGTGACGATACCCATCATGCCGCCGAGAGCGTCGATTTCCCTAACTATCTGCCCTTTTGCAATTCCGCCTACGGCCGGATTGCAGCTCATCTGGGCAATCTTGTTCATGTCGATTGTCATCAGCAAGGTCGACACACCGAGACGCGCAGCCGCGTGAGCAGCCTCGCATCCGGCATGACCGGCGCCGATGACAATGACGTCATAGTCGAAGTTCATTTATGATTTTATTTCTTCAAGCAATTCAAGTGCTTGGTTTTCAAAGTTTTCCATTATTTCACGCTCTCCGGGACCTTTGTCGTTGATCCCACACAGATGGAGTACTCCATGAATTATGACTCTGTGAAGCTCACGCTCATAAGTGGCTCCAACCATTTCGGAATTGGAGAGAACGGTGTCCAGTGATATAAACATGTCGCCTGAGACCATGCGTCCGCGCGAATAGTCAAAGGTGATGATATCTGTGAAATAGTCGTGGTTGAGAAACTGTCGGTTGACCTCTATGATCTTAGGGTCATCGCAAAATATATAGGTGAGAGGCCCGACGATACGGTTGTGTGTTTTGGCCACCGCCGCTATCCACTTTTCCAAAAGCGGGGCGTCGATGCCAGGCATAGGAGTCAGTCCGTCGGTCAGCCACTCAATTTTGTTCATGTTACAAAGTTAAGGATTTTTTCGATGTCGGTCAAAATTTTTATTTGAACCAATCGCCGAAAAGCCAAAATCAGGGGTAATCTACTATAACAAAATCAATTATCCGAAATTTAGCCCTCCGAGAATCAAAAATTCACGCCGATCAAGACAGATGGACGTGAATTTTCGAAAGATTTTGACTTAAGAAACCGATGCTCTCCCCTACCCTATCGCTGTAAGGACAGTGGAATTTTTATTGACGTCGAGGCGGACCGTCGACGAGCAGACGAGCGGGACATTGTGGTCAACGTGGCCGAAGGGAATTCCGTAGGCAACCGGATAGGAATAGTCGGCGACCATCCGGCTGATCATTTCCTCCATCGAGGCCGAGCCGCGGTCAGGAGCATAGTCGGTGAAGCGTCCGACCACGAGTCCGGCCAGACTGCCGAGCACTCCGCTCAGACGGAGAGTGTAGAGAATGCGCTCTACCTTATATATAGGTTCAGCTATGTCTTCAATGAAAAGAATGCGTCCGGGACGGATGACATCGAAGGGAGTGCCGATCAGTCCGGCGATCACCGCGAGATTGCCTCCGACCAGCAGACCCTCGGCCTGACCCGTGCGGTTGAGAGAATGGGAGCCGGCGCGAAGATCGGGAGTCGAACCGGAAAGGATTTCGAAGAGGCGCCGCGAGTCGGTGTCGCGTCCGCGGTTCTCGGAAATGTGTTTTGTCATCGGCGCATGGATCGACTTGATGCCGTGGCGGGTCATCAGAGCGTGGAGCGCCGAGATGTCACTGTAACCGACGATCCATTTCGGATCGTCGCGCAGAGGCAGACGGTCGAGTCGGTCGAGAAGATGGACCGCACCATAGCCGCCGCGCGAGCAGATGATGGCGCGGGTGTCCGGATCGAGCAAGGCATTCTCCAGATCGTAATAGCGCTCATCGGCTGTTCCGGCAAAAGTGCCGGAACGGTTGAAGGTGTTGACGCCGACATAGGGCACCCACCCGCAGTCGGCCAGTACGGGAAGAGAATTATAGACCACCTGCGGCTTGATGATGCCTGCGGGCGAGACTATGGCAACGCGGTCGCCGGGAGCGAGCGGTCGCGGGGTCAGGATCGGACGGTCTTCGCTCATGCCACCTGAACTTTAATGCCGGTTGCCTCACTGATGCGCTGCCCTATCGCTTCAAGCTCCTCGTGCGAGACTTTTTCAAGCCCCTCGGCGGGAGTCTGACGGTCGATCGAATAGATCATGATCTCGCGCGGGCTGATCTGACGGTAGGCCTCGATGAGCGCCTCGACCTCCTCAGGGCTTGTGTTGTCGATCCTCACGCCGTCATACTCTCCACGCAGAAACATCGTCTGGATGATGCACTGACCTGCAAAGCGGCTGAGATCCGCGACGGCTTTTCCGGAGGTGAACGAGGGCTGAGTCGGGCGGTCGATGGTGCGCATGGTGTCGGTCAGCGCCGAATCGAGTTTGAGAATATTGTTGTCGACCTTGCGCAGGGCGGCCTCCACGTCAGGCCGGTCAAGGCGTGTGGAGTTGCTCAGCACACTGACTTTGGCCTGCGGATAATAGCGGTCGCGCAGGCTGAGAGTGTCGTCGATGACGGCGGCGAATTCGGGATGAAGCGTCGGTTCGCCGTTGCCCGAAAAGGTGATCACGTCGAGCGGTTCGCCCGCCTCGCTCATGTTTCTGAGCCTCGATTCAAGCATCCGGGCCACTCGCTCGCGGGGAGGAAAACCGGTGGTTCCGGGGCCCTGGGCGTTGAAACCGGCCTCGCAGTAGAGGCAGTCGAAGGTACAGATTTTACCGTCGTCAGGGGTCAGGTTGATGCCCAACGAAACGCCGAGCCGCCGCGATCTGATCGGGCCGAAAATGGTTGAGTGAAAGAGTACGGTCTGCATATATTATCGGAAAAAATATGATCCGGAGGTGGAAACAACCTCTGATGTCTGTCCGGATCCAAGCTGCCGGACAGACATCAGAGAGGGTGGTTAAAATCGCGGAGATTTCCGGCTGAAATGCTGAAAATCTCCGCTGTTTTTTTATGAAAATTCCGGGACCTGATCAGACGGTCAGGATCTCTTTTTCTTTTGCTGCAAAGAGATCGTCGATCTTTTTGAGATACTTGTCGTGGAGCTTCTGAACGTCGTTTTCAGCATCCTTCTCGACGTCTTCGCTCATGCCCTGCTTGACGGCTTTTTTCAAGCCTTCGATGGCATCGCGGCGTGCGTTGCGGACACTGACTTTGGCGTTTTCGGCCTCGCCCTTTGACTGCTTCACAAGAGCGCGGCGACGCTCCTCGGTCAGAGGGGGAATCGAGATGCGGATGATCTCGCCGTTGTTTTCAGGTGTGATGCCGATTTCGGAGTTGATGATAGCTTTTTCAATCTCCTTGAACATGGCTTTTTCCCAGGGAGTGATGGTGATCGTGCGGGCGTCGGGGACAGCCACGTTTGCCACCTGCGACACGGGGACGTTCGAGCCGTAGTAGCTCACACGCACCGAGTCAAGAATCTTCGGATTGGCTTTGCCGGCACGGATGTGGGCCAGCGATTCGTCAAGATAAGCCACGGCCATCTCCATTTTTTCTTCGGCCGGATTAAGGTAATCAGAGGGTTCCATAAAGGGGAGTATTTATTGATTTATTAAGAGCTTGTTTAAGGTCTTGTTCAATAGACGAGAGTGCCGATGTTTTCGCCTTTGATGACTTTGAGAAGGTTGCCGGGGGTGTCCATGTCGAAAACAACGATCGGAAGATGGTTTTCCTTGCAGAGCGCAGTGGCCGTGAGGTCCATCACCTTGAGGCCGCGGTTATAGACTTCGTCATAGGTGATCTTGTCAAACTTGACAGCTGTCGGGTCTTTTTCAGGGTCGGCGGTGTAAATGCCGTCGACGCGGGTGCCCTTGAGCATCACGTCGGCCTCGACCTCTATGCCACGCAGAGCGCTGCCGGTGTCGGTTGTGAAAAACGGATTTCCGGTGCCTCCGGCAATGATGGCAACCTGTCCTTGTTCGAGAGCTTCGATCGCCACACGGTTGGAATAGTAGTCGCCGATGGGATACATATTCAGTGCGGTAAGCACCTTGGCGGGCTGTCCGATTGCCTCAAGAGCCGATGAAAGAGCCAGTGAGTTGATGACAGTGGCGAGCATACCCATCTGATCGCCCTTGACACGGTTGAAACCTTTTGCGGCGCCGGAAAGGCCGCGGAAAATGTTGCCGCCGCCGATGACGATGGCCACTTCGACACCCATCGAACAGATCTCCATGATCTGCGAGGCATATTCCGAAAGACGCTCGGTGTCGATGCCGTAGCCCTGCTTTCCCATGAGCGATTCACCGCTGAGTTTCAGCAACACTCTTTTGTATTTTGCTTCCATTTGCTTGTGCTTATATATAATATATGTGTCAGAAGTTCTTGTTTCAACAAAGGTAAGGATTATTCCTTTAAAAAATGACAATTCTATTTCAAAAGTCACACAATTCTGTTACAAATTTCATAAATTCTGCAAAATCTCAGTATATTTGCTCTCGGATTTCAGATCCGATACTACCCTCTCCGCATAACTATTTGCAATCGTAAGCACATCCGTAAGACACAGTGATTCCTTCAATACTAATTGTTGACAATGACAATGGCATCACCTCCCTGTTGATGGAAAATCTTCAGAGCGAGGGTTATAATGTCACGGCTGTAAGCCGGGCAGAGGAGGCTCTGACTCTTCCGCTCGACACCTTTCAGCTTGTCATTTCCGAGGTGGTTCTCCCAGGCGAGATCGACGGCCTGGAACTGCTCGAACGAATGAAGGAAGACCGCATGACCCTCCACGTGCCGCTCATGTTCTGTACCGTCCGCGACGGTGAAAAAGACATCATAGCCGGACTGAACGCCGGTGCCGACGACTATATCATCAAGCCCTTCTCGCTGCGTGAGTTCATGGCGAGAATACGGTCAGTCCTGCGCCGTCACCGCAACTTCGCGCCTGCGGCCACACAGCGGACAATCGAGTACCGGACTCTGATCCTCAACGTCGATTCCCGCAGCCTGCTCATCGACGGCGAGGCTGTGGCCCTGTCGCCGACAGAATTTTCGATACTCACACTGCTGATGCGCTCGCGCAACAAGCTCTTCCCCCGCGAGGAAATCTTCTCATCCACATGGCCCGGTGAGGAGATGACCAACCCGCGTCTTGTCGATGTCAACATCTCGCGCCTCCGCAAAAAACTCGGATCTTACGGACAGCACATTGTCAACCGCTCAGGTTTAGGCTACGGATTCATCGACTCGATATGAAAAAACTTTCCGCACCTCTGCCCTCCTCGACCACTCCATTCATTCTCGAAGCCGGATGTGACGAAGCCGGACGCGGATGCCTGGCCGGTCCTGTCTTTGCGGCTGCCGTGATTCTCCCTGACGGCTACTCCAATCCCCTGCTCAACGACTCGAAAAAGCTGACCGAAAAGCAGCGCGAGGAACTGCGCCCGGTGATCGAACGCGATGCCGTGGCATGGGCTGTGGCCATCGCCGACCATGAGGAAATCGACAAAATCAATATCCTCAACGCTTCGATCCTCGCCATGCACCGCGCGCTTGACGGACTCGACGTGGTCCCCGGAGGCATTGCCGTCGACGGAAACCGGTTCAAACAATACAAAGATATCCGTCATGTCACGGTGGTCAAAGGCGACGCCAAGTTCGGCAACATAGCCGCAGCCTCAATTTTGGCCAAAACCCACCGCGATGAATTCATGCGCGAAGCCGCCGAAAAATATCCCGGCTACAACTGGGAGGTAAACAAAGGCTATCCCACCCGCGACCACCGCGCCGCCATAGCCGAAATCGGCCCCTCTCCGATCCATCGCATGACTTTCAGACTGCTCCCCGAAACGGAAAGCCAAGAGTGAGAACTCCGGACTCAGGATACAAAAAAATCATCCCGTCAGGATGATTTTTTTATTTTTCTGGCCGCCGTGTAGGCAAGCATTTCAGCTCTGTAAGACTGCCGTGAAATCTCCCGGCCAACCTTTCCCTCAAATATTCCACCCTTGTTGACAAAGGTTTTCCAAAAGGCTTTCATGCCGTGGAGAAAAGGGGATATGGCGCTGATTTCCCGGTCACCCGCCGCAAGCACCCTGGCCTTCATCTTGGCATGGGAATTGACCACGGCTTCATACTGCTGGGGAGTGTCGCAGCGGTAATGAAGAATGTCTCCGTCAATCAGAGCCGGACGCACCGAATCACGGAAAATCACTGCCTCGGACACATCGCGCAGATTCCAGTTGGCATAACGCTTGTCGAAGAGACGGATCTGTCTGTCGGGATACCATCCGCAGTGTCTGACCGGAAAACCGCAATAGAAATTAAGACGGGAAATGCTGTAAACTCTGTGGGAAAAACCTTCTTCCTTAAGCCGCAGAATCGACTCCTGAAGAGCAGGCGAGAGAACCTCGTCGGCATCAATCGAAAGCACATACTGGTGGGTGGTGAGAGAGGTCGCATACTGGCGCTGGGCGCCGAAACCGTCAAACTTGCGGGCTGTGACCCGACATCCGAATTTCACACAGATCTCGACCGTCCGGTCCGTAGAGCCGGAGTCAACAACTATGATCTCATCAGCTATTCCACGCAACGATTCCAGACAAGCGCCGACGCGTTTCTCTTCATTAAATGCAAGAATAGTGACTGAAATTTTTTTCATTCTATAAAATAATATGCCTATGACTGCCGTTTACAACAACTGGGAGACCGAAACGTCTCCGCATAGGACGTTACAAATGTAGGACAAAAAATTTATTTTTTCAAAACTCTTTTTGACAGCCAGTCGGCAAATATCTAAAAAAAGAGCAAAAAGCTACCTCAAGTACCCGTGTTAACACTTTTTAACCAACGGGGGGGGTAGAATTCGAATATAATTTGTACTTTTGTTTCTACTATAACGTCAGAAGGCTTATAGCTACTATCAAAGCAACGCATAACACAAAGTCAACTAAAAAAGTTAGGTTAAGGGAATAGAGAGACCGTGAGGTTTCTCTATTTTCTTTTTACCCCCTCAAAGAGGCTTATTGTCCGCCTGCGGACATATTTTTAATTAAATAAAATTCTTAAAAAATATTAATAAATCTAATCTGCAATTACCGTTTTCCACCCTTATACTACACGTATCCGGCATAGCCGCGTTAGTCATCGGGAGAAGTTATTGGCATAAATTATTGGCAAAAGCTGAAGCAGATAAGCCGCGTTAGCGGGTGGTAAAATATATGCGTGGCTATTGGTAAAGGTTGGAAAAATGACCACGTAGCGGGTGGAAAATTACGGCATGGTTATTCGCTAATGGCCGCGTTAGCGGTCAGAAGAATCCAGGCCACTGCAAGAGCCCCAGAGGGGTTCGCAGCTGTGGTATATGGAATTTTTATATGATTAAAAGAGCGCCGTAGGTGCGAAACTCTTCAACGGATGTTTTGCACCTACGGCGCTCTTTTGTGGGGGTGGGGATGGTTCTAAAACCACAGCTGCGGACCCCTATGGGGCCCTTGCAGTGGCCTGGATTCT
>NZ_JAIDEN010000102.1 GCF_029054785.1 Duncaniella sp. | reverse complement strand
CATTGGCTCCATACACCTCATATCTGCTCTATCGCAACTGAGCGGCAAGTTCGTAAATCTACCTCATAAGGCATTGGCATCAAAGATGTTGATGCCTTATGAACTTTTTTGACATGCAAATTGTTACCAAGTAGTAAACAATTTTTAAAAAATAATTGTAAATTTGCGACTGATACTTGATTTCAGGGCAAAAGCCAACAATCTATACAAACAACCCTATATCAAACAATCTCTAACTATTTAAACTATTACGAAATGAACACTGACACTATCGGCTTAAACGCAGGAAGCGTGTGGGCGGCTCTTAACGAAGCGGATGCTCTTGGAACCAAACAGCTCAAGAAGATTGCCAAAATCAAAACAGAAAAAGAGCTTTTTGCTGCTCTTGGATGGCTTGCGCGTGAAGGCAAAGTCAATTTTCAGGAAAGTGAAGACGGCAAAGAGCTGATCATTTCGCTTGTACAGGGATAAACTGACAGTCTCTCCCCTATTAGTAATATCTATTAGATCCGGTTTCCCGGACTAATGAATCCACTATAACGGGTATGCCATCTTTGGGATTGACATACCCGTAATTTGATGTCGCCGATTATCATTCCAGTCGGTTGAATATGTCTAAGGTTTTACTTTTCACTTTACCGCTATCTGATGAATCCACTTTTTTCAATAATAACAGTCACATATAATGCAGCTGCCACATTGCCTCCGACACTTAAAAGTGTCAAGGAACAGACATGCCGCTTATATGAATATATAATAGTAGACGGTGCATCTAAAGATGAAACGGTAAGACTTGCGAATGAGTCAGGAATTCAATCACTGAATCTGATTTCAGAACCAGACAGAGGTCTGTATGATGCTATGAACAAAGGGTTGGGTGTGGCAAATGGAGACTATGTCATATTTCTTAATGCCGGTGATTCATTCCATTCAAAGGATACGCTCCAGCAGATTGCTGACGCCATTATGGATAATGATTATCCGGGCATTGTCTACGGACAGACCCAGATTGTTGATTCTGCACGAAACAGAATCGGCGACAGACATCTTACAGCGCCATCGGTGTTGACTCTTGACAGTTTCAAAAACGGGATGGTTGTCTGCCATCAGGCCTTTATCGTTTTAAGAAAACTGGTGGACAATTACGACACCCGATATCGTTACTCCGCCGATTATGAATGGTGTATACGTTGTCTGCAACGGTCACACCGCAATCATTATGTCGACGGTCTGCTGATCGACTATCTTTCCGAAGGAATGACAACAGCTCATCATAAAGCATCCCTGATCGAACGCTTTAGAATCATGAGTCATTATTACGGTATGTTACCGACAGTAGTACGTCATTTCAAATTCTTTTTCAGGAATCTGAAACGCAGATGACATTCCACCGGCTGATTCCGACTGGTGGAGTGATTAGCGACTGTATTATCACTTGACTCTGTCCGGATTTTTGGCAATAAAGTCTTTCCAGGATTTCGGGGAATTGGCAGCTACCGGGCGGCTTGACTCATAGAAATGGCATAGTGCAGCGCCCAATGCGTCTGTCGCGTCAAGTTCTATATCGAGCTGTTCATCGGAAATTTTGAGCATACGCCGCAACATTTCACGCACTTGCTCCTTGCTGGCTGCACCGTTGCCGGTTATCGCCATCTTGATCTTTCGAGGCTCATATTCAGTGATCGGTATATCGCGCGACAGAGCCGCTGCAATCGCAACACCTTGAGCGCGTCCCAATTTCAGCATTGACTGGACATTTTTCCCGAAAAACGGAGCTTCAATGGCCATTTCATCAGGAAGAAATTGTTCGACAAGTCCAAGAACTCGCTGATGGATATGAAGCAGCCTGAGATAGTGGCTGTCATATTTGTTTAGTTTCACCACTCCCATAGCGATCATCTCAGGTTTCTTTCCTTTGATGCCGAGAATTCCATAACCCATCACATTCGTGCCGGGGTCAATACCGATAATGATTTTGTCGTGTTGCATACTTGCTGTCAAAGCGGCATCTCATCCATATAGGTTGAAAAGAACAATGCTTTTTCTCCAAATCTGGAGTGGAGAGTCTGCCGGAGATCGGCACCTGCTCCATCATGCCAAAGGACTGCGTCCTCAATTGATCGGGTCTTGAAGCTAACGGCAAAACTCGAACAGTCTTCCTGAACTTCGATCATGATTCTGGAGAAGACCGGAGATGACAATAATCCTGACGAAAGAGCCGACGGGACATATTCCTCTCTCACCCATTGACAAAAACTGCTCTCGATGCTTTTCTCTACGTGAAATGTGGTGTTGATTATAATCATTGTTCAGATATTTGCTGATTATTCAAGAATAGTAATAGCCGAATTGACGCGGCGATTGGCAAGGAGGCCAAATCCGACTGTTGTCAAGGCCGCCAAGGAGAATGCTATGGTTTTGTTCGCAATTCCAAAAAACTGTGGTGAGACAAAGATAAAGCAGGTAACAACAAATGTCATGGCTACTGCCGGAATCAGAGCAACCCAGTAGTTGCGCTTCTGTCGGGCAAGCCAGATATATATTGACCAAAGGACAACGGCTGCCAATGTCTGGTTGGCCCACGCAAAATATCTCCAGACAATATCAAAGTTTATAAGTGTTATTCCATAGCCTACCACAAACAATGGTATACATACGGCAAATCTCTTTAAGATCGGGCGCTGATCAATTTTAAATATATCGGCCACAATCAGACGTGCGCCACGAAATGCAGTGTCGCCGGAGGTGATCGGTGCAGCCACTACTCCAAGAAGAGCCAGCACAGCGCCTATTTTGCCTAATGTCGTATGAGAGATCACGTCTACTGCCCATGCGGCATTTCCTCCATGCCTGGCAAGCTGCTCGCCAAGCCCGGTCGGACCATTGAAAAACGCCATTGCGATAGCGGCCCAGATAAGAGCTATGATACTTTCGGAAATCATGGATCCATAGAATACCGATCGGCATTTCTTTTCATTGGTGATACATCTTGCCATGAGGGGAGACTGGGTCGCATGAAATCCGGAGATCGCACCACAGGCTATTGTAATGAATAGTGTTGGTACAATCGGCAATTTTTCAGGGTCAAGCTGGAAATTATGGAGTGTTGTCAGCTCCGGGATTGTATATGTGCCGGACAAAAGTACAATCAGAAGCCCGACCGCCATTGCGATAAGAGCTATCCCGAAAACAGGATATACTTTGCCGATAACCTTATCAACCGGGAGCATGGTTGCCAAGATGTAGTAGGCCAATATAATCCATACCCACAAATTTTTAGTAATCTCAGGAACAATCGAAGCCAAAAGTTCAGCCGGACTCAGAATGAAGACGGCACCGACAAGGACCATCAGCGCAATTGAGAAGACTCTGACAACAGAGCGAGTGGTGACACCCATATAGATCCCTATGATCTCAGGCAGACTTCGTCCGTCATGGCGCATAATCATCACTCCTGACATAAAATCATGCATCGCGCCGAAAAAGATACCTCCGAGTGTGATCCATAAGAATGCTACCGGTCCAAAACAGGCGCCAAGGATGGCACCGAAAATAGGTCCGGTACCGGCGATGTTCAAAAGCTGGATCAGAAACACACGCCATCGGGGCAATTTAATGAAATCCACCCCGTCCTCGCAACGGTCAACGGGAGTAGGCCGTTCCGGATTTATGTCTGCCAGCTTTTCAAGATAGCGGCCATATGTAAAATAAGCTGTAATGAGGAGTATCAGACAAATTGCAAATGTTATCATGATATTTTAAGATATATCGCGCAGTGTTTATTTGGACAAGACATTGAAGTACCAGGGATGGCTGCTTATACGCACAATCCCTTCAGTATCTTCCATGCCCTTTATTCGTGATGCTCCGCGATAGTAGCGATGGCTGAAATCGGGATCATCGGGAGTCATACGGTTGGTTTTGACTAAGCCGGACGAATGGATATATACCCCGTCATTGTCATAAATGGCGACATGAGAGATACGTCCGTCCGGAGTATTCGAGAAAAACAGCAGATCGCCTTTCTGAAGGCTGTCGAGATCTGAAGGAGAGATGCGTCGTCCAATTTCTATTTGTTGTCTGGCATCCCGAAGGGTGAGAATCCCACGGTCAAAATATGTCACACGCACAAGACCGGAGCAGTCGACAGACTTTGTAGAGCATGCCCCCCAAAGATAAGGTGCACCTTTGAGCCAATAGGCAGTTTCAAGCAAGCTGTCCATGTCTAAAGTCCGGCTTGCCCATTTTTCAATCGAAAGCACATCCTTTGAATTGACATATCCGCATCTGCCATCCGGCAGCATGACCTCACTTACGACACTGTCAATGTTTCTGCCCTCGACAATTGAACTCATCACCAGTTCGGTTACAACATTTCTGGGAGATTGATCCGAGGCGGAAGAATAGACTTTTATTTCAGGACGCGATGTCACAACTAATCTGGACGATGAACGCCATTCATCCATCTCTTTCTGCGTTTTGCGGGAAAGGCCTGAAATATTTATATATCCCTCATAGCCGTCAGGCGCCTGGATTCGAATCCATTCATCATCATCTTCAAGAATAACAAGCGGAGTGCCCATGATGACTTGCGACGTCATTTCCGAAGCATGACTTTTGCCATCCCGGATACATGCTACCGGGATTCTGACCTGCGCCCAGTTCTGATTCTGAGCTTTTCCGGCACACACTGACAATAACGCAATTGAGAATGCGACAATAATGGTTCTTAATAAGTACATAGCGGATTTTAATTATCACAAAAGTAGGCGTTTCTGCAATAAGAGTGAAATATATTCCCCTAAAAAGTGTTACAATTACGTTCTTTGGAGCCAAAGAGAATCCTATCTTTATCAGATAGCAAATAAATTGACTGCATTGACTGTTGTCTGCTGTGCGACTTCTTCAAATGTCAGACCGAGGCTTTCGGCTATTTTCGTGGCAATATTGGGGATGTAGGCACTTTCGTTGCGTTTCCCTCTGTATGGAACAGGTGCCAGATATGGCGAATCTGTTTCAAGCAAAATCCGTTTGATCCCTATTTCTGACAGCGTGTCTCTAAGCCTGGAGTTTTTAAATGTAACTATCCCGTTGATGCCAAAATAAAAATCTCCGATCTGCCTGATGCGCCTGACATCCTCCACAGAGCCTCCGAAACTATGGAACACACCCCGCGTTTTGCCGCCTTTATCCGAAAGCACGGTCAAAACGTCATCCAAGCCTTCACGACAATGAATGATGACCGGGATATTTCGTTCGATAGCCCAGTCGACTTGCCGACTGAATGCAGCCTGCTGCTGCTTGCGGAAAGTCTGGTCCCAATAGAGATCAATACAGATCTCCACTATTGCTCTATATTTTGCAGGATCGGGTGTCAAA
>NZ_JAIDEN010000101.1 GCF_029054785.1 Duncaniella sp. | reverse complement strand
GAGCCTGACAAACGAGCGTCCGAGCTCGATCGTATAGGGCAAGTAGTCTTTCACAAAGCGGTCCGAGAAGTGGAACATGTGGCTTGTGGCAATACGCGGACGGCCTTGTTCGTCAAGGCGGATGTCACTTCCGATAATAAAACGGTAGCCACCGAGAATCTGCTTTGTTTCGGGATCCCAGACAATCAGCTGACGGCATGGAGGATCCATCAGGTCAAATTCGTCAATGTCGCAGCTCTTTCCCGTGCCACCGCCGGCCATACGGAAAGCGATCTCCCGGAGTCGGCCTACCTCTGACATTGTAGCCTGACATTCCCGGCCGTCAACCACGTATATTTCATTATTACCTTTATTGGTTGAGCGCAACAACCGGTCATGGGTGAGTTCGCGCTCTATCAGCACATGGTCGATCGGATCAATTATTTTTTCGGTCATCTGTCTATTGTCAATTCTTGTTTTATTCTGTTTCCGTCAACGGACACTATCAGCTTCTTCGCACAACTTATAGACTGCATTGCGGAGTTCATCGGCTTGAGATTGCGACTCCTTTCCGCCGCGCAGTCCCGTCCAAGGTATGGGCTGGCCTATATGAATATCGAAAACACTACCGGCACTTTTGAAAATTTCACGTGGCAGACAGATCATCTCAATATTGAATTTCAGGCCAAGACGGACTCTTAATCGTGCAAATTTATAAAAAAACTGCGAATTATGCCCACTAAAATAGACCGGAATTACATTTCTCTTATGCAAAACGGCCTTATTCACGACCATTTTGTGCCATCGCAGGTCTGCGATTGTCCCGTCGTCTCCTTTTCTCGATACCAGGCCGGCAGGAAACATGACCACAGGTCTGTCTGAAGCAAAAGCCTCGTCGAGCTGTGCTGCGGCTGTCCGTGACTGATCGCCATGTTTGTTCACACCAACAAATATGTTGCGCAGGGGGGTGACAAAATGGAGCAGGTCATTGACTACAAAGCTCACATCCTTGCGTCCGCCGTATTGCCGCGAAACCATATCGGCCAGAACCATGCCGTCAAGACCACCAAGCGGATGATTCGACACGATGACAACCCGGCTGTCGGATTGAGGAAGCGAGCCGTGGAGATTGTATCTCACCCCAAGATCATCAATCACACCGCGGCAGAAATCAACGCCTTCCTTGGTAGAATTGTTGAGCAGGAGTTCATTGAGTTTGTCCTGACAGATGTAATCCTCCAGTTTCTTTATGATAAAACGGGGTATAAACCGATGATAGGACGGCACCCGCAGACGCAGGACCTCGTCCAGATCTATTTTCATTACTGACGGTTTGACAGACATTAAGAGGTTATTTAATAACAATAGTTAAAATCCGGGGTTCCGTTAATAATTTGCAAAAGCCTGCCAGAGCGGATCGGCAGGCAACGGAGCCGTCACATCAATCACTTCGCCTGAAACCGGATGGACGAAACGCACACGCCGGGCCATCAGCGAGATCGAGCCGTCAGGATTACTGCGTTTGTCGTCATATTTAAGATCACCCTTTATCGGACAGCCGATAGCCGACAACTGCACTCGGATCTGATGTTTGCGGCCTGTTTCGAGCTTCACCTCGATAAGATGGTAACGGTCCGAGCTACCCAACAGACGGTAACTCAGGATCGCTTTCTTCGAGTTTTTCTTTTCAGCCAGAGAGGCATAACTTTTATTGTTTTTCTCCGTGGTGACAATATAGTGTTCAAGCCTTCCTTCCGGGACCGACGGAAGATTGCGGGTCAGCGCCCAGTAAGTCTTCTCCACCTCTCCTTTGCGAAACATTTCATTAAGACGGGTCAGAGCCTTGGAGGTTTTCGCAAATACGACCAGTCCGCCGACAGGGCGGTCAAGCCGGTGGACAACTCCACAAAAGACATTTCCGGGCTTATTGTACTTTTCTTTCAGCCATTTCTTAAGAGTCTCGACCAAAGGCTCATCGCCGGTCTTGTCGCCCTGCACAATTTCTCCGGGCGATTTATTTACTATTATAATATGGTTATCCTCGTAGACAATCTGCATTACAATCTGTATTTATTTTGTCGCAAAGTTAGAGGATTTTGATCATATATGGAAAAAAAAGAGTAACTTTGCACTCCACATTTACCATATTTATCAATCAACACAGTTTTCATGAAACTTATCCGTTATGTAGCTTTCATGGCCGTAGCAGTCGTGATGGCAATGACAACTGCCTGTGGCAGTTCTGACAAGGCCCTTAACATGGCCGTTGAAGAAATCAACAAACAGCTTGAGGGTCAGAAAATGCCCGGTATCGAAAAGATGAGCCTCTCGACCGAAGACGGCTATATCGTCTACAACTACCTCGTTGACGAAGACCAGGCTGACATCAACCTGATGAAAGAATCTGCCGACCAGCAGAAAGCTCAGGTAAAGAGCCAGGTGATCGGCAATCCTGCCCAGGAAAAATTCATTCAGCTTGTGAAACTGGCTGACCGCGGTCTCAAGTTCTCCTACAAAGGCAACAAAAGCGGCGACGGTTACGAAATCGTGTTCGAAAACGACGAACTTTAATCACCGGCGTCACTGACAGAATCTATCGGCTCTGGAACTTCCCGGCATCCCCCCGAAGTTTCAGAGCCGATTTCATATTTACATCTCTCCTTGCCGCCAAATTCAGCTTTTTAGCGTAAATTTGCAAAAGAATATCCTCCCGAAGGAGATTTGACACCCTCTTAATCCATGAACCATAATGATTGAATATATAAAAGGTAATGTTGCCGAAATCACCCCTACATATACAATAATTGAAACCGGCAACATCGGATACATGCTTTCCACATCCTTAAGCACTTTTGAGAATCTCCGGAATTCAAGCGGTCAGGTCAAGATCCTTGTCCATGAAGTCATCCGCGAAGACGCACATCTGCTTTACGGTTTTTTTACCGCAGGCGAACGTGACATGTTCCGGCTTCTGATTGGAGTCTCCGGAGTCGGACCGAACACTGCGATACTCATCCTCTCGTCTTTCCCTGCGAGCGAACTGGAGGCAATCATCACCTCCGGCGACCATAACAGGCTTAAGAATGTCAAAGGGATCGGGCTGAAGACTGCCCAGCGCATAATTGTTGACCTGAAAGATAAAATAAAACCCACCGACCCGACGTTATCTTTACAGTCCGACTCTCCAGGCATATCCGGCGAAGTCTATGATGAAGCCCTCGCCGCTCTGACCGCTCTGGGCTTTGCACGTCAGCAATCGCAGAAAGCGCTGAAACGCATTTTCGACGCCGATCCTGCCGTCAAAGTTGAAACAGCCATAAAGAAGGCGTTGAGCATGATGTAGCCTCCCCCCCTGTGCGGACATTAACCGAAAAATCTCGACACAGTCCTGAAACAACGGCGCGACATATTCAACATAAGCAGCATCCTCACCGCCATAGCAGCCATGACGGTGACAGGTGCTTTTTTTGCGTTCGGCCAAAACATAAATCCTGAATTCACCCCGCCCGCGCCGGTGATCAGTTCGACTGCGCCAAAGCAGCAATCCGATTCCATAATCACGCAGTTTCCCGTCAGGCCTCTCATTCCGCAGACCTATGACGAACTGATGGAACGCGAACTTGCAACTGATCTTGACCTCCCGTCCAACATATCGACGACAGCAGAATTCGATCCTCAGCTCGGATGCTACGTGATCCGCACCCGTCTGGGCGAATCAGACATTGTCACACCCTTCTACCTGACTCCGCAGCAATACAACAACTGGCAGACACGGCGTCAGATGCAGGACTACTTCCGGCTTCGCAACTCCGAGGCTCTCACAAAGCCTGACAAAGAGCCCTTCAACATCCTTGACATGAATTTCGCGCTCGGTCCGCTGGAAAAAATTTTCGGCCCCGGAGGAGTGCAGCTGAAGACACAAGGCTCCGTCAACCTGTCAATGGGAATTAAGACCAACAAGACCGACAACCCGGCCCTCTCGCTTGACGCCCGGCGAAGAACATATTTTGACTTCGACCAAAAGATTCAGGCAACGGTCAATGCGTCCGTCGGTGACCGCATGAAATTCAACATGACCTACAACACGGACGCGACTTTTGACTTCGATTCAAAAAACATCAAACTCGCCTACGAGGGCAAGGAGGATGACATTGTCAAATCAATTGAAGCGGGTAATGTCTCGATGACAACCGGATCATCCCTGATCCGTGGAAGCACCGCTCTGTTCGGCATAAAGACACAGCTCCAGTTCGGCAAACTGACAGCCACGGCTCTGGTCTCGCAACAGAATTCACAGACCACCACGGTCAGCTCGAAAGGTGGTGTGCAGACAACTGACTTCACCATCAATGCCGATGAGTATGACCAGAACCGTCATTTCTTTCTCGGCCACTTTTTCAGAGACAATTACGACAATTTTGCCTCCCGCCTCCCCTACGTCTCATCCGGCATACAGATCACACGTATCGAAGTCTGGATCACCAACCGCAACGCCAGATTCGACCAGAGCCGAAATTTCGTCGCATTCATGGACCTCGGAGAAAACCAGGTGCTTGCCAACCGCTACTGGCTGACCGACCCGGCTTATCCGCAACCCTCCAACCTCTCCAACAACCTCCTCTCCACCATCAAGGCCGACTATCCGGGAGCGCGCGACATCAACACAGTAACCCAGGCGCTGGCTCCTTTGGCTGCTATGGGCATCGAAGGCGGCATGGACTATGAGAAAGTCGAATCCGCCCGTCTCCTTTCAGCCTCGGAATACACTCTTAACCCGACTCTCGGCTACATCTCTCTGAAAAGCGCCCTGGCCTCCGACGAGGTTCTCGGCGTCGCATATGAATACACCTACAACGGCAAGGTCTATCAGGTCGGTGAATTCTCCGCCGACATCTCCACCACCGATCAGTCGCTTTACCTGAAGATGCTGAAGTCAACCACCATTGACCCGAAACTGCCGATGTGGGACCTGATGATGAAAAACGTCTATTCTCTTGGCGGCTATCAGATCGACAAATCGGATTTCCGGCTGAACATCAAGTATCTGAGCGACACTACCGGCACTCAGATCAACTATCTCCCCGTTCCGCCGATCAACAACATTCCGCTTCTTCAGGTAATGAACCTTGACCGCATCGACTCGAACGAAGCCTCCAACCCCGACGGATTTTTTGACTTCATCGAGGGCTATACGATATTGGCCTCACAGGGCAAGATCATATTCCCGGTGGTCGAGCCGTTCGGATCGAATCTTGAAAAGAAGATAGGCAACGCTGTGGCTGCCGAACCCTATGTCTACAAACAGCTCTATGACTCGACTCTCACAGTAGCCCGACAGTTTGCCGACAAGAACAAATTCATCCTGTCGGGCCGCTACAAAGGCGCGGAAGGATCGTCGTCGCAGATCAGACTGAATGCCATGAACGTCCCGCGAGGCTCTGTGGTTGTCACCGCCGGAGGTGTGCAGCTCGTTGAAAACAGCGACTACACCGTTGACTATACAATGGGCATCGTCACAATCACCAACCAGAGTATCATCGACTCCGGCCAAAGCATCAGTGTCTCCCTTGAAAACCAGTCACTCTACTCCATGCAGCGGAAAACACTGCTCGGACTGGATCTCAACTATAAATTCAGCAAGGACTTCAATCTCGGCGCAACAATAATGCACTTTTCCGAAAAAGCGCAGACCGAGAAAGTCAATATCGGAGACGAAGTGGTCAACAATACCATTTGGGGACTCAACATGCAGTACAACACACAGTTCATGTGGCTCACCAATCTCCTCAACAAGATCCCGACGGTCAATGCGATGCAGCCCTCCACCCTCAGTCTTCAGGCTGAATTCGCCAACCTTATTCCTCACAAGCAGAAGAGCGGAAGCAATCAGGGTTCATCATATATCGATGACTTCGAGAGCACCCAGATCGGCATTGACCTGCGTTCACCCTACTCCTGGTTCCTCGCATCCACCCCTTATGATCCGAGCGGCGACGCCCTGTTTCCGGAAGCAGCACTCTCAAATGACATACGCTATGGCAAAAACCGTGCTTTGCTGAACTGGTATTACATCGACCGCATGTTCACAGCCCGCAACTCCTCGATGTGTCCGGGCTATATCAAGAACGACCCGGCCATGCTCAACAACCCTTATGTCAGAGAGGTGACCTCGCGTGAGATTTTCCCAGGCCGCGAACTGACCTATGGCGAGTCGAACACCATCCAGACACTCAACCTGTCGTTCTACCCGACCGAACGCGGCCCCTACAACCTCGATGCGACCGACATCGACGACCAGGGCAACCTGCTCTTCCCCGAACGCCGCTGGGGAGGCATCATGCGCAAGATGGACAACACAAACTTCGATGCCTCGAACATCGAATACGTGCAGTTCTGGATGCTTTCTCCCTTCCTTGATCCTGACAATGACAATCTTGAAGGCGGTGACCTCTATCTGAATTTCGGTGAAATCTCAGAAGACATCCTCAAGGACGGCAAAAAGAGCTATGAAAACGGCATACCGGTCACCGGCAATGATCAGTGCATGCACGCAACCGTCTGGGGACGCGTTTCAAGTCAGAATTCACTGACTTATGCCTTTGACAACAACACCAGTTCACGCCTCCCGCAGGACGTCGGCCTCGACGGTCTCATCAACGAGGATGAATTCGGATTCAGCACGTATGCCGACTATCTTGCTGAATTGCGTCTCAAGCTCAGCCCGTCGGCAATCGAAAGGATGGAGGCCGACCCCTTCTCTCCCCTGAACGACCCGGCAGGTGACAACTACCACTTTTTCCGAGGCTATGACTATGACGAGCAGCGCCTCGGTGTGCTCGAACGCTACAAACGTTACAACGGTGTCGAAGGCAACTCCCTCTCTCCCTCCGATGCCAAGGACCCGCTCTACCAGTCTTCGCGCGCGCTCCCCGACGTGGAAGACATCAATCAGGACAACACCCTGAATGAATACGAACGCTATTTCCAGTACAAGATCTCCATCCGGCCTGAGGATCTGGTTGTCGGCAAGAACTACATTACCGACAAGCAGACCTCTATCGTGATCAACAATGACCAGACCACACAGGAAGTTGTCTGGTATCAGTTCAAAATTCCTTTGAGCGACTATCAGAAAGTGGTCGGAAACATCAGCGACTTCTCCACCATCCGTTTCGCCCGCATGTTCATGACAGGCTTCAAAGCCGTCACCCACCTGCGCTTCGCTACCTTTGAACTCGTCAGAGGCGAATGGCGTCCCTATCAGTTCAATCTCAACTCACGCGGCGACGCTCCTGCCGAAGGCCAGCTGGATGTGTCGGTGGTCAACATCGAGGAAAACTCCAAACGTGAGCCGGTAAACTACGTGCTTCCTCCCGGCGTCAGCCGAATCTCAGATCCTGGACAAAGCCAGATCGTGCAGCTCAACGAACAGTCGCTCTCGCTCAAAGTCACCGGACTCCAGCCCGGCGACGCACGCGGCATCTACAAGAACACCCATCACGACCTGCGCAACTACAAAAAACTTCAGATGTGGATCCACGCGGAAAAACTCATTGACGATCTGACCAAGTTGCAGTCAGGCGAGATCTCCGTCTTCCTGCGCCTCGGCACAGACGTTCGCAGCAACTACTATGAATATGAGATTCCGCTCCAGCTGACTCCGGCCGGAACCTACTCCGACAATGCCGCTGACCGCGCTATCGTATGGCCACGCGAAAACTACATGGACTTCAACCTCCAGGCCCTTGTCAATCTGAAAAAAGAGCGCAACAGAGCCAAAAACGAACAGCAGCCGGGAGTCGGATTCGCGACTCTTTTCACCGGCCGCGATCCGGCCAACGAGCGCAACCGCATGGCCGTCATAGGCAATCCGTCGCTGAGCGACGTGCGCGTCATGCTGATCGGTGTGCGCAACAATGCAAGCACCACTAAAGATGCCATCGTTTGGCTCAACGAGTTAAAAGTCACTGATTTCGAGAGCGAAGGCGGCTGGGCGGCCAAAGGCAATCTCAACATCGGCGTCAGCGACATCGCGACTCTGAATTTCGGGGCACATGTCGAGACGGCCGGATTCGGTGCCGTCGACCAGAGCCTGAACGCTCGTCGGATGGATGACTACGAGCAGTACAATTTTGCCATGCAGGTCGATGCGGGCCGTTTCCTCCCTGAAAAAGTCAAACTGCGCGCCCCGATCTATTATTCTGTATCAAAAGAACGCATCACGCCAAAATACAATCCGCTTGATCAGGACGTGAAGCTCAAGGACGCTCTGGACGCATGCGCCACAGAAGCGCAGAAAGACTCCATCCGCAACTATGCGGTGGAAAACTCGACAATCAAGAGCTTCTCCATCTCCGGTCTGAAATTTGATGTGAAATCCAAGAATCCCATGCCTTGGGATCCGGCCAACTTCACCATCAACTTCTCATTCAACAAGCAGTCGAAAACAGATCCGACGACAGAATATGAAAACACTAACGACTATCGCGGATCACTGCAATATTCCTACACTCCTTACCTCAAAGGTGTGCGCCCCTTCAGTTTCATAAAAAGCAAATCGAAACATGCGAAATTTTTCAAGGAATGGGAATTCAACTATCTCCCCAGCAACATCACATTCCTGACAACAATCTCGCGCTACTATTACGAAATGCAGACCAGATCGGAAACTGATGTGGATTTCCAGCTTCCTGTGTCAGTCAGCAAGAACTTCATCTGGGACCGCCAGTTGTCTCTGACATGGAATCTCACAAAATCTCTGACTCTCAACTTCAACAGCAACACCTCTGCACGCATTGAAGAAACAATGGGTGCGGTCAACCGCAAATTGTTCCCTGACAAATACAAAGAGTGGAAAGACACGGTCATCCAGAGTCTTCTTCACCTCGGTACACCCTGGAGCTACAATCAGTCATTTGTGGCAAGCTATCGTGCGCCCTTCTCCAAAATCCCGGCTCTTGACTGGCTGACAGGAAATGTGTCCTACAATTCCACCTACCGCTGGGACCGCGGCGCAGAAGTCGATGGAATCGAGACAGGAAATTCCATCGCAAACCAGGCCTCATGGAACATGGACGGACGTCTGAATTTCGAATCACTCTACAATAAGTGGTCCTACACAAAAAAAGTCAACCAGCGGTTCCAGGCCAAAAAGACTCCGGCCCGTGTCAAGAAACCAAAGAAATTCGAACGCACTTACGCCCTTCTGCCCGACACATCGCTCGTGGTACGCCACAATCTGCGAAACTCAAAGGTGAAAGTCCGTGCGACAACCGTTGACGGCAAGCCCTTCCGCATCACCCACCGGGTGAAAGACGCCAACAGCATCGAGATTCTTACCCGTGGAGAACAGAACCTGAAATTCACCATCGAGGAAGTGCTGAAAGAAGAAAAGACTCTTTGGCGCGAAATCGGCGAATATGCAAGCCGCTTCGTCATGTCGCCCCGCAATGCCTCAATCCGTTTCCGCTCGACAAACTCACTTTCGCTTCCGCTCTTCCGCCCGGATATAGGCAATGTGTTCGGACAGTCGCGAAGCTATGGCCCGATGTCGCCCGGCCTTGACTTTGCATTCGGATTCACCGATGAGAAATACATCGACAAGGCTCTCCGCCGCGGCTGGCTCATAACCGACGACGGACAGACCTCACCTGCAATCTTCTCAAACACCAAGGAACTTAACATAGACCTAACGCTCGAACCTGTCAAAGGTCTGAAAATCGTGCTGACCACCAACCGCACCGACAACCGCACACGCTCGGTCCAGTTCATGTATGACAACATGCCGACCTCACTCGCAGGCTCATATACCAAAACACATGTAGCCTTGAGAACTGCGCTGCGCCACTTCAAAGCCGACAACGATTATGCCTCCGGTGCATTCAATGATTTCCTGACCAACATTCCCGTTATCGCCAACAGGATACGCAATCAATATGCCTCTCTCAACTACCCGATGGGAGGTTTCATGGACGGGAACATCAATGCCGGCAACCCGTTCAATCCGGAAGTCGGCGACATAAGCCCGACAAGCTCCGATGTGCTTATCCCGGCCTTCATCGCCGCATATTCCGGCACCAAGCCCGGCAAACAATATCTCACACCATTCCCCTCCTTTGCCGACGCGCTCCCCAACTGGAGAGTGACATACGACGGTCTGATCTATCTTGGCAATCTGCGCAAGATTTTCAAAGCATTCACACTGAGCCACGCCTACCAGTGCACATATTCGGTCGGCTCTTACTCCTCATATCTCAACTGGATGAGTGCCGACGGCGGTAACCTCGGATTCACAATCGATGAACAGACAGGCAACCCGATACCGACCTCGCCTTACAACATCTCGTCTGTTGCCATAACTGAAAAATTCGCGCCGCTTCTCGGTGCTGCCGTCACTCTTAAAAATGACCTTACTATTTCGGCAGACTACCGCGATTCACGCACTCTGACCCTGAACACTTCAGCCGGTCAGGTAGTAGAGGCCAACCAACGAGGCCTCACCATCGGTGTAGGCTACAAAATCATAGGCTTCAACACCGTTCTGAAGATGAAAGGATCAGGACGCGGCATCTCCAACGACCTTACCCTCAACGCCGATTTCGCCTTCTCGGAAACTCAGGCCCTTATCCGCCGTATCGAGACAGCCTACACCCAGCCGACCTCCGGCACACGCTCTCTGACAATGAATTTCACGGCAGCCTATGTCATGTCTCGCCGTCTGACCCTCGGCGCATTTTTTGACCACCAGATCAACACCCCGATCGTCTCCTCAACCTCCTACCCCACAACCAATACCTCCTTCGGCTTCAACCTCAACCTCTCGCTCGCCCGTTAAACAGCCGCAACCTGCGGACACTCATTCCCCACCTCAATTTTTCCGGCATTTCCGACATTTATCTCCCCTCTTGACAAAAATACCTACGCCAAATTGGAAAATCCGATTAATAATTGTAATTTTGCACCGCAAACAAGCCTTGGTAGTTCAATGGATAGAATGGGAAATTCCTAATTTTCAGATAGGGGTTCGATTCCCCTCCGAGGTACAATAAACCACCTTTAATCTGTTGGGTTTTAGGCGGTTTAGCTTTATCCAATAAGCAACCAATACGCAACTATCGCACACAAGTGAAACACGCCTGACTTCACAGCCGGGCGCGTCTCTCGTGTTTTCTTACTATTTATTGGTTAGAACTTTCGTTTTATATACAGGAAAATTAGCCACAGAAGAACGGCAATACATACCCCCAGCCCCAAACGCGCTAACGCTGTTTCATACCATTTTTTCGCCGTGGTCTTTTCTTCAGTGCACTTCTGCCGGTCGGTCTTCTTAGCCTCCACGCCGTTTACCTGCTCATGGTAGGCGGCTGTGTCCTCGACTTGCTGGCTAACGCCTTTTTCCTGCGCTATGCACCCTTTGTGCTGACCTCTCATATTCTTCACACCCTCTAAGGTCATATTTCCGGCAGGGTCGATGCTGACTTTGCCACCGCCCTCGACAAACTCGATCACGTTGTTACCTTCAAAGGCGGTGGTGATTTTAGTTGTGTCAATTGCGTTAACCTTATGACTGGCGGTATCGGCTGCGGTCTTGGTAGTGTCGACATACGACAGGCTGCTATCTTGGTCGATAGTTGTCACTGTCTTTTGCGTCCGGCATGAAAACAGACACGCCTCTATACCTACGGCAGCTATGAGCGTTAACCGTTTCATGGCCGGAAAGTGATAGCGTTAAGGCGACGCAACCAGCCACATTTATATTTGTTGTTTGCAGGACGGCTGGCGCAAATTCGGTCGATATATGCTTTACGCTCTGCCATTATCCGGGCAAAGAATTGCGCCGGGTTCTGCTCATTGATCTCCGCCAGCGTCTTAGGCCCTACCATGCCGTCAACGGTAACACCTAATACTTGCTGAGGTATGGTGATGCCATATTTGCCGGAAGCCCAAACCCAATCTACCAGTATTTCGGCGACGGATTGGTTAGCGATTTTGTCGGCTTGCCATCTATCCCAAAACATTGTTTTAAGAATGTCGAGCCACTGGGCGTATGTCATGCTGCGCAGACGCTCAACGGTGGGGCGCGGATAGCCTTTTTTACGGCAGTATTCCGTGTAGGTCGCCAGCGTAACGCCTACCATCGTAGCACCTCCCAAATCGTCGGGGTCGTTTGCATACCCGGTTTTACGGGCCTTTTCAAATAGTTTTTCGCCTGTCAGTCCGGCAGGGTTTACCCCGGCCTCAAACTGAATAATAAAAGGCACGATTTTTTCTACGTTTGCCATAATGTTATTTGGTTTATTGTTAATAATCGCTGGGCGGTATTCTATCCGTACAGCCTCGTTTGTGACACTTTTTTACCTCGGCCTCGGCCAACTTTAACTCGACTTCGTGGCGGCGGTGTACTTCCTCCAGCCGGGCGGTTTGCTCGGCGCGAAGCTCGGCATAAATAGCATCTATCTTTTTGTCGCGCTCGGCTAACCTTGCCTCCAGCCAGCTAACTTGTTTTCGCTCGTTCTCGTTCTCTATGGCTACCACGTCGGCTACGTCTTGGCGGTCATGTACCTTGCGGCTGCACCACCATTTAACCAGCTCGATAAAGCCCTGTATGCCGCCGATACCGCCTATTATGGTTAGTATATCTGCTGTTTCCATTGCTACGTTTGGTATAGTTCTATGGTTATAAATATGGTGCGGCTTGCGCCGCACCAAAGGTTAAAGTTTGACTACTGACGGTTAACTAATAAATGCTGAAACCGGGCGCACTCTGCCCTTGTCGCTGGCCTTAGGGTTCCAGTAGTTGAGGCCGCCGTTGATGAGGGTCAGATGCCATGCGTTAGCCGCGCTGGTCTCTGTGCTTGTCCAGTACCAGTTTTCAAGCAACTGGGTAGCACCGGCGATAAGACTAAGACAGTAGTTTATCTTGGTCATGTTAGCGTAAATCATCATCATTTCGCCTACCGACGGAAGCCACCATTTACCGGCTAACAGTCCTTTGCCGTTAGCGTTGGCACGGCTGTAGAGGTTGCAGAAACCGGGCGCGTATGCGCTGGTGTTGGTGACGGCGGCCGACGTACTTTTTGAAATGATAGACGCGGTGTTAGCCTTGCCGTTCCAATCGTTCATAGCTGTTACGCGATCGCTGGTAGTGGTCGCGCCGCCGCTCACGGCTGCGGAACTCCACAAAATACCTGCGCTGTCGGCTTCGGTGGGTGCCACTACCAGCACTTTGCCACTCTCGACGACTACCACACCGTCGGCGATTTCTCCGGCGTTCTGTAAAGCCGTCCACTTGTGAGGCTTTACCATCTGTGGGTAATCATCGCTTTTGCGGTGGTACATGATAAACACGCCGTCCATCATGCCGTTAAGGTTGAGGCCGCCCAGTAGGGCGGTTTTGAGGTTCGCTAAGTCGATTAGCGTTACTTTGCCGTTTGCGTCAACTTTCGCAAACTTTTCGCCAGTGGCTACCGTGGTGGTAGCGGTCTGTGCGCTTAGTTTTTTGGTCTTTTTTACTGCCATAGTTTTTTAGTTGTTATTTGTTTGTATTAAATACCATATTGTTTTCCCGTCGCCTCTATTTACGCCTATAAGTTCAAAATATTTAGCCATATTATATCCGCCATTTTCCACTATTACCGGAGAATTAGTACCCTCTGCGTCTGTCATTTCAGTACTAATATAGACACTATCAGAGGTGTTGATGAGATGTAACGGCGATGCGCCAGATCTCGTAACGCCAGGATTAAGTATTTTAAGCATCCTTGTGGTCCCTGACGGCAACTCTTCCAGATACACAGCACTTGTTCGATAGCACAAAGACCCATTGGGCGTTTCGCCATATTGATCATTGTCAGCGAGTTTCAAACTAAATTTGGTAGCGGTCAAATCTCCGCTCACTTTTATATTTTCAAACGCACCGGTTTTACAAGTAACGTTACCGTCTTTTGCTTGAAAAAGGATATTACCGGCCGCGTCCCTCATGTCGATACTCTCAACGCCCAAATTTTTAACCAGTGCATACGATGCTAATAAAATTTTGGTTGCTACCAGTTCGATTTTATCGCCTAACTGCCAGTAGCCGTTAGACTGGTCGGTAGTGCTTCCGGGGTAATTGCTGGCGGTCTTGGTATGGCTTTTAATGCAGCTGTAATAATTGTTGCCATATAATACTACGTCTTTCCATGCCTCGCCCTTTGCGCCGCTCTTAAAAGCATAGCCGGTAGCGCAGTCGCTCCACGCTTGGGGGCCTCTAAGAGTTGGACCGCGGTCTCCTTTATCCCCTTTGCCGCCTGGCTCGCCATCGTGTACAATTGGCACTGTGACTGTGTCGATCAATTCGCCAGAACGGTATAAATAAAACTCGATAGCGCAGTAAGCTGTGTTTGTAGGGACATAAATATTATCCCCGGAATATGGCCGTGAAGTAGCGCTACTTCCATTAATCTGCTTCATTGCATAGAACATGGCTAAACCCTCCGCAGAAGAGTTAGCAATATTCATAGGATCATTGCCTCCTATTTGTTTTATAAGGCGACAAGATATTTTATCAGGTGTTGGTTTTCCATCTCCGTAGCGGTCTATCTCCCTCACTGATATTGCCGATACCGATGGAGATAGCCAGTAACGCACCGCGTCACTGCCATTATCCCCCTTACGGATATATTTAACTACTCGTGTTGCTTTTACGCCCATAGCCTTAATCTTGCGCAGTGATGGTTATCGACACGTCGCCCCCTGCTTGCATACAGTGAGCGCGTGTTACGGCACACGATGCTTTTGCCGTTTCGCGGTCGCTTTGGCTGTTGAGGTAAACCCCGGCAGCGTCTTTAATCACGAAAAAGAAAAGCGTGTTAAGTGCCTTTGTGTTTGTGCCACGCTTTACGACGACAGGCGTATAGGTGACTTGGCCGTTACCGCTGGTGTCCTCGGTTATTGCCTCATCTTCGGGCGTTGGGTGTGGGTCTATGTCGTATGGGTCGCTTGCGTCCATTACGCCCTGTATGTCCTTTCCTATCTCGGCACCGTCACGGAATACGGTAACGCGATACTCGCCGTAGGTGTCTATGTCGGCCTCGGCGACGGTCAAAGTTTGCCCGGTCTTTCCGGCTAACGTGTTCCAGCCGCTTGCGCCCATCTTTTCCCACTGGTAGGTTAGGTTTTTGGTGATAGCCGCGCTGGATTGGTACGCCATCGCTTTGAGTATGACACTACCGCCCTTTTCGGTGATTACGAAATTTTTGTTATCACCGGCGGCGATAGTAACGCGGTAACTGGTGCCGGTTGCTTGCTGTATGGGTATAGTGTAGTCGGCTTGTATGTCGTCGCTCTGTGTGCCATACGATATTTTAGCCACCATCTTAATTACCGCCGGGGCGTAGCCGGAAGCGGCGGCGATATTGCCGACAATCTGCAAACCGTAGTAAAGATTATCGCCGCTGGGTGCTATCTTTTTGAAAAGTCCTGCAAACGTGCCGGTAGATGTGTCACCGCTAAATGAGATTTTCGTTCCATTGAAATAATAGTCAATGCTGTCGGGCGTGGCGATACCCTCGGCTACACGGCTACTGGTGCAGACGAAATACAGGATAGGTTTAGAGGCGGCAAAGTCCGGGTAAATGTTGGTCACGTCGTTTATCGTACCCTCCCATTCTTGGTACAGGTCGCCATCGGGACACATGATTACTGCGGAATATGTGCCAGCCTTTGATATAAATTTTATGGTTCTTGTAGCCGTTGCGCTGCTCATACTTTTTTAGTTTTAGGGGTTGTTACTTCCTGCTCGTCGGCTGTGCCGTCGTGCTGGCTTTCGTCGCCGGTGCCGGGTACCTCGTCGGGGTTCTCGCCCTCGTTCTCGGTGGGCGTTTCGGGTTCGAGTGTTTCCACCGGGGCCGGAACTTCAAACCGGGGGTCGGTCGCTGTCGGCAGGGGGCGCAGCTGCGTGCCGTCCTGTTCCTCGCGTGCTTCGTGTGGCATGAGCGCGATAGCACCGATAGCCGCCAGCGTTTCGGATAGGCGCGTTAGGGGGCCAAAGGCTAATAAATCACTCTGCCAAAGAATATAATTACCGTCCTTTACGGTGTTGCGGTCGTTCTGCAAATTCAGAAACTGGGCCACTTTGGGGTTTGCTTTAATGTAGCGTGCCATAATGTTATTTGTTAGTGGATTATTTTATTAAAATCACATTGCCGTCGGCATCCTCAAATACCGCGCCGTCGGTGTCCTCAAAGGCGCACAGCGGCCCGACATCTTTAACGTCTAAGCCTATAACCGCGCCGTAACTAAGGCTCATAGCCGTAGTGGGTATCGTTGGTTTAAGTCCGTGCGCTACCTGCGTGTATGACAGTGTACCGCTTGCTTTGTTTGTGGCGATATACCACAGCGGTAGTAATTCCCTTTCGGGGTTCTGTATTGCCCCGGTAGCGTCCCATATCGAAGCCTCCGGCGCGATAGCCAAAATGCCGACAGGAATATTAACCGGCACGCCTGTAACGTCGTACTCAAATTTAGGTATGCGACGGATAAACGAAACGATTTTGCAGGGCGCGGCATCCGTTAATACCACGCCCGACGGATTACCGCCTATGTCGTATTTAGCGCGGCAGCGTAAATACAACTCCGTACCCATGAGGCTACGATTAACTGTGCAACTTGCACCGTCGGCGGCTACCGTTACGTCATAGTCCAGCGTGGTATCGGTGCCTACCTCCGTCCATGTATTGCTATCGGCGCGGTAGATTTCCCACACGAAAATACGGTTAGCGGTCGCGCACTCGTTTGCCCCTAATCGTAGGCTGGCGTGTACTGTCTGCGTGTCGGGGTCGGTCAGTGGGTTGTATATGGTTTGGTCGGCAGCGTCTAAAATGAGCTGCGGCGCGTACACGGTGGAATTACCGCACGTCACCGGAAAGGTGCGTACAATCGCGTGCAGTTGCCCGGTGCGTGGGTCGCTAAACTCGGCGTGGAACTCCAGCGTAATAGGTAATTTCGGCTGGGCGTTTTTCTTTACCTTGATACGTCCGGCCTGGCCGCCACTGGCTATTACTTCGTAGTTGGTGTTAGTGCTTTCGATAAGCGTAGAAAGGCCGCCGACAATCTCGTACCATTTCACGTTAGCCAGCTGGTGATTTATGCTACCAGCCGCTAAATACTCGTCCTTATCCATAACGCTAACCTGCGGCTGGATAATTAGCGGCGTTAGCGTGTAGTCGGGCGTGTAGGTGTTAGTGTCCGCGTCGTAATTCTGCTTATTAGGCACTGACCCATCTACGGCAAAACCGATGTTTATTTGCAGCGGTCGGAAATTAAAATCAAATCTTCTTGTTTTCATTTCGTTGCCTTATTGGTTAATATTCAAAAATTGCCTGTTCCTCGGCGGCCACGTTACCCATGCCGTCGCGTAGTGTTACGGTCGCCGTAAATTTTATGGTTTTGGGTATGTAGCCGTTAAAATCTATGTCGGCGGCTGTGAGGTGCAAAGACTTGCCAGCCCCTGCGCGTTTTAAGGCCCATGCGTTATCAGATGCTACACGGGGAACACCCTGCGCATCCTCACTGTATCGAGTCCAGACCACATCAGTATCTAATATGTCCTGCGTAATGTCGATGTTATGCAGCGTTGCTATTATTATCAACGTCACATCCAAATTGTCCGGATCAAATAGATAATCTGTTTCGGCAAACTCTACTATAAAATCAGGGTTGCCCTCAATCATGGCCCACTCGGTACTATTCCATGTCGGGGGATTATGTGTGCCGGTTTTCATGCAGCGGTATTTACACCCCATATACCACACGTCCGATGTTTCATATACCCCGGTGTCCGGGTTGGTCGTTTCGTTGTAGTAGTCGGCGGTCGCGTTCCACTGGCCCCTATCGGCGTAGGTAACTATCGGTTTACCTTGATAGTCTATGCGTATAATGTCCTGCACTATGAGGCCACGCGCATACACATAGTCCTGCCCCTCGATAAGCGGCAGATCCATCGCTATAAGAAAATCCGGCACAGTGCCAAAGGTCGCACCGTAATTGCTTTTGTCGATAATCGGTTTAGTTACGCCCGATAGTTTGACTATGCGGCCCTCGGTACTCGACAGGTATAGGCAGCTTTGCCGTGTCTTGTCGGTTTGATTACCCCAGCGTGCTATTTTCATCAGCTCGCACGGTGGGTAATTCTTTCCGGCTGGCGTTTCGTCGTCGGGGTACATTGTGACCTCTATATAGTTAAGCGCGGTGTTAACGCTGTTGACGCGAAGCCAACAGGTATAATATACACCGCTACCAGTAGCCCGCGTGTTAATAATGCCTTTCAGTACGTTATTTTCGCGCTGGGCGGTAAAATATCCGTCCCACTTGCTATGCAAGTACAAACCAAACGTACCGTCGCCATTATCCACTACTCGGTCGATGGTGTCGCCCTCGGTTAATAGCTGGTCGCCCTCGATAGCCGCCAGCCTATTAACGATAAGCTCCATAGCATCAAAGTAGCTGCGCACGCGCACCGTTTCAAATTCGGCGTTACCGTCTTTGTCAATTCCTGCACCCTTTCCAGCGTAAAGAGACTTAATAAACTCACCGAAATGTGCACCGCCTTGAAATATAGCTAACCCGATCGCAGTCAACCCCTGCTTAAACGTAATACGCCCCTCGGCAATATCGTCGGCGATGCGGCTTAGGAATTGATCCCGTATCGGGCTGTCTTCGGTCAGATCATAGGCCAAATCGGCATATCCGGCTTTGACCTTTTCCTCTATAATTTGCTCTTCAAGTTCACCGGTTTCTGTATTTTCGGTCTCCACCGTTCGCGTCAGCCATTCATAGCCATCGTTATCTGTGCTGATTTGATCCAACGCAGCTTTATTGGCGTGGGTATGTATAGCGACATTGCCGCTGTTTCCCGTGCTGGTAGCTGTGATAATACTGCCGCCTGCACTGTTTCCGGAAATACCCAGCTCGCGCAAACGCTTGCTTCGCGGCCGCGCTTCACGGGTATTGGATATGAGTTTATAATCTAAGGCCATAGTCACACTCTCCTCACATATTCATCCGGACGCAGTTCCGTAACCGTAGCATCACTGGTGTCGGTTATTACATCCTGCGTATCGGCTGTCATCATAAATATTTTACCATCCTGGTTCTCCTCTGTATGTGCGCATAGGGCATCGGTGATTATCTGCATTTCACCTGATAAGGTCGTGCGCCGTTCTCCATACTGACTAAACAGAGTCCCTATCAGCAAATCTTCAATTTGCGATGTACGGCCTGCTCTTGACAGCTGTGTTACCTGCTGTCCGGTAGAGGCAAAATAATATGCACCCCGCGCCGTTGGTATTCCATCAGCACTGCTTCCGCATATCGTATCTATTTCTTTAGATTCTTCGGCATCCGGATTGATTTCAGCTTTATACTCAATGTCATCGGACTCTATGACCGACCCTCCTTTTGCATATAACTTATTGACGATTTCAATAGTTGGCAGTTTGCACAAAATCCAAGCTGCGCGATTGCTGTTGAGCATTTTGTTAGTATAGTCCTTGCCTTTTTCATCCACAACTATCCAACCGGACAAAATTTCTATACGGATAGATCCGCCGCAAGTGCCATTAAGGGGATAACGGATATATTGGCCCTCGGCTTTTTCCAAAGATGTAGACAATTCCTCCTTGTGAGGATTTATCGCGGGGTGATTTGTCTGCCAGCCCATAACTCCGGTTGTCTTGTTTCGGTCGTCTCCGGGATCGTAATAGGCCATATATCCCCACACATCCCCAGTATCTTTCACCCAATTGCCTTTGGTAAGATCCAAAAATGTATGTGGAAACTTGGAGTCATACTTAATCTCCTGTCTGTTATCCCAGCAATAGCGCTCTCCGTTGTCGCTGTCAAATATTATTCGGACGGGGACATACAGGAAATTACCCACATCTTTCCAATCGTCTTCAAAATCTTTAACTTTGATCTTATGGCCAACAGGTATTTTTATACTACCCATTGGCGTTTCGGTTGTTGCGTCGGTTGTATAATGTGTAAAGTTTTTTGCCTGATTGTGGAAATTTACACGAGGATCTACAAGCACTTCGAGACTGATGTGAAGTTCTACGGTGTTGTCAGTAGGCGGAATCCATACTGATTTGCTACGAAATATCGCATCTCCCCTATTGGCGAAACTGCCACCTATCTTGTTGGAAAATCCGTGTATTTTATATTCGGGGGCAGTCTGAAGACCTTCAAACTGCAGACCGGGCCAATTGATAGCCACACCCTCGCATTCGCTCCCGTCATTCTGAGGCACAATGGTGAAATACTTGGCCTTAGGATCTATAATTTCTATATTTTCACCTTTGTCACTTAGCCACAAAGAAAAGCCGACAGCGGTAGGGTCTGCTTTGATGACACGCGGATCACTGCCGCATGGATATGAAAATAGTGTCGCCGGCGCATACGGATCAGGCCATATGATCGACAATCCGTCAGCTTCATTTACGCAGGTTCTTTCAGGATCGGCTTTCTGTGTCCAGCATTCGGTCGGAAGCAGATCTTTTGATTGCGCATAGGGACTCCACGTTATTTTAGCATTATTATATACACGATCGACTCCCATCGTCTGACTGTCACCACTCCATTCAATCTGCTTGGGCGCAGCCTGATAGAGGGCATTGAGGTCATACACAAATACCCGACCAGCACGCTGTACAACGCGCAGTGCAAGCGGCTGCAACGCCCCCTCCAAAACTTCTTTCAGTGACAGCGGCTCTCCGTCCTCATCATAGAAATTATCGCTCCTTACTTTCAAATCGACCAGACTCATCTTCGCTCCTCCGGGAGTCAGACAGGTGCTAATCAAACTTTCATCAATTATTGAATTTATTGCCGTGCGGTTCAGACAGTAGCCCACAATTTCGTTAAGTGTGTGCATCCCTGACAGATCATATTTAAGTCGGTCCAATACACCGAAATCCGAGAATGTAAGCGACACGGGATAGTTGGCGGCCTTTTCATAGGGTTCCTCATAAAATTCGGGGTCCAGTGCGCCGCTCCAATATAATGAATTATTGCGATACACATCCATGCGTATGCGTCCGGGGACTATGGTATATAGATCTTCATATGTCCGGTCACCGGGGCTTTCAATCCGCAGTGTAGCAATACTGCCGCAAATAACCTCGTCTTTTTCTACATGATCCCATTCAATAACCAACGGCTCGTCCGCCTCAAAAGTCAATGACCCGACAGGATTAAACGGCGCATCGGTTTCTTGCAAAATTTCCACGCGCCATACCACACCGGCACGGCTAAGGAACTCGCCCATATATCTTAGAAATTTGGCCATATTAACTACGATGTTTGAGGTTGTTTTCTTTCTCTAAAATACCTACCAATGTGCGACCGTCTATTTTGAATTTTACGACACCGCCGCTTACTCCTTCGGTTGGTCGCAGCATACCGCGCAGCTTGTCGAGTGGTGCCACCACTTCGGGGTTATTCGACGCTCCGGCATACTCGCCGATAAGTCCGACAGTCGGGCCGCTAACGATACCGCCATTAGCAAAAGGCATTACCCCGATAGCTTGCACCATTGCTGTAGCGGCGGTTACAAATCCGGAAGCAATACCAAAACCGGCAAACGGTATAGAGGCATGAGCGGCGAAATAAGCGGCGGCAGCTAACTCCATGTAGCTGGCGGTAGCCAATTTGTTAGCGGCGATTACAGGTATTTGCGCCAGTGCGTTTGCTTCAGCCGCGACAGCCTCGGCGGTCTGTGCGCCGGTAGCCACACTGATAGCGGCACTTTCGGCGGCTTTTGCCGTGGTGTGTGCAGTTGTAGCGGTACTTAGCATATTGATAATGTCTACGATGGTTTTAATGCCGTCGTATATCTGCAAAAAGCCATCTACTATGCCGGTAACTGTCTGCCATGCGTTGCCGTTACCCTCCAGCGCGTCGGTGATGCTTTCCACGCCGCTACCGATACCCTTTATGCCGTCCCAGCCCTCGCGGAAAGTGCCAAAGGCGTTAATACCCTCTTTGCGCCACTTTTCGTATGTCGCTATAAGGCTTTCAATATCTTTGCGCTGGGTCGCGGTTACTGGGTGGTCTATATCGTTTAATAGGCGGTTAAGTTCGTTAATCTTGGCGGTCAGTTCGTCAAAACCCATGCCGCTAATTTTAACTTTGTACTCGCGCCCGGTCAGCTTGTTTATTTCCGCTACTTCGCGCTGCATAGACGGTATTTCGATACCGCGCTGTAATGCGTCGCGCTTTTTATCGTATGCGTCGATAGTCCGCTGTATATTTTGTATTTCCTCACCGCTGGCCTTTTTCTGCTTCTGCTGGTAGTAACTAATGGCCTCGTCTAAATCCTCGATAGTGTTAAGCGTGGAAACGTCGCCCGGCTTTTTCAAGTCGTCTAAAACGTAGTCCCATGCTTTTTTTAATTCGTTGAGGTCGTTAATACTTTTCTGCACGGTAACGCGCTGGGTCGCGTCCGCTTTTTCCAGTAGAGCGGTATAGTACGCCAGTTCGCGGTTAAGCTGCTCATACGTTTTAATGTCGGCTATTGGCGTAGGCGCAAAGCCGCTACGCTCCAACTGTCCGCGCAGTTCCTCCAGCCGTTTTATTTCGGCATCTATCCCGGCGATATTCTCGGCGGTAGCCTTTTGGCGTAAAGTGCGCTGGTAACTTATTTCGCGGTCTATGTCCTCTAACGTATTTAGCGTAGCCGGGCGTTCAGCCGCTTTTTGCACCAGTTCGATAGCCTCGCGTGCCTTTTCCCAGCGTGCGATTTTTTCGCGTATAACGCGCTGCTCCTCGGTATCAGCCCCGGTGAGTTTCTTTTTATAAATTTCAATGTTGGTGCTTAGTTCCTCGTATGTCTTGGGGTCAGCCACAGCGGTTTTCTTTTTATTGCTGCGCTGGGTGCCTAACCCGGTCATACTCTCTAAGACCTTTTTACGCGCTTTGAGTTGGTCGTTATAGGCGCGTAACCGCTTAATCTCTGCGGTATCAGTTGTATTTTTTAGGCTCTTTTCGGTTTTGTCGATAGCGTCGGTTAGCTGTTGCCATGTCATTTCACTAACCTTAACCTCGGAATTGGCACCGGCCAGCCCACGGTTTATTTCCGCGCTAACCTCGCCTGTCTTTTTGGTAATGACATCTAACCGCTTTTGTAATTCCGCCTCGGTCGCGGCAGCGTCGGCCATATCTTTTTTAGCCCGCTTGTATTCCTCTGTTTCAACCTCAAATGTTACGACCTGGTTATATCCTGACGGAGTAGTGAATGTATTGGATACAGTCTGTTTATGTTTTCCGGCTCGCTCTAATTCGGCTTTGCGCTCGGCGGCCAGTTCCTTGTTTATTGAAGCCTCGGCAATTTTAGCACCTAACGCTTTCGCCTGAGCTTCATATCCAAGCTGCTTAACATACAATTGGCTCTTCTCAGTCAAAATTTTATACCATTCTCCGGCGGTCTTATAAGAGCCGAAGATCTCGCCGTAAGTTTCATTTAGACGCTGTACGGCATCCTTAGTGTCTTTTTTCGCCTTAATAAGATCGCCCAGTGCCTTAACGTCTCGGTCTATCTGCACTTTGGCAGCGGCGGCGGCCTGGGTATAGTCGTCGGTCGCATCATCGAGTTTTTCAACGCTCTCAGTAGCGCCATCAACCGTATCTGAAAAATAGCCGATAACAGCAGTAACCGCAGCAATAGCCGCACCGATACCGGTAGCAATTAACAAACCGCGCAACGCGATTTTTAAGGCTGTGGCACTATATGCGCCACCTTTCATGGCGGAACTAAAAACACGCACCGTAGCAGCGGCAGATTTGCCACGTAGTCCTAACGTAGTCATAGCCACGCTTGCAAGTTTAGCGCGTGTGGCTACTAATGTCTGCTGTACGTTGAGCTGCTTAAACGTGGTAATAAGTATCGCCGCACTTGACCCGGTGCTAAGTAGCCCGGCGGTGAAATTGATATAAGGTTGTGCGGCAGATGTGACCCCGGCGATAATGTCTATAAAAGCTGCCCATTGATTACGCAGCATTTGGTTTACCGCCTCGCCGTGGCTGCTCATGTCGGCGTAGGCGGCATCCATCGTACCGGCGCTGTTTACCATGTTGGCGACGTTGGTCGTAAACTTGTCTGCTAACTCGCCCTGCAAAGGTATCAATGCGCGGATAGCCTCGGCACTGCCAAACAGTTTGCTATATACCTCCTGCTCCAGCACACCGTTAGCCTGTGCGTATGCCTTAACGCTACCGTCTAACTGGGTTAGGAAATTTTGAAAACCGCCAGCGGCTTGTATTGCAGCGGCATCAAACTGTATGCCCATCTTAGCCGCCATTTCTGCGGCCTCGCTGCTGGGTTTAACCAGCGCGGTAAATATCGCGCCTAACTGGGTGGAAACCTCGGCCGTGTTACCGCTCACGCCTGTAAGCGTGGCAAAGGTTCCCATAAGTTCGTCGATAGATACGCCCAGCGTGGCGGCATTACCTGTTACTCTCGGCAGGGCCTGCGCTAACTGCTCAAATGAGGTTACACCATTTTTGGCGGTGAGCTGTATTTTGTCCTGTATGTCGGTCGCCGCGCTCCATTCCAAACCGTAGTTTTTAATGAGCGTAGAGGTAACGCCGACAACTTTGTTAATATCAGCCAAACCACCTACCGCAGACCGGGCCGACGTGTTCAAAAACTCTATCCAGTTATTTTCCGGTACGCCGTTAGATATTGTTTGATAAAGACCGTTCGCCAATTGGTCACGCGCTATGGGTATCTCTTTGGCTAAATCCGCTACCTCGCTTTTGAGTTGCTTAAATCCGGTGCTGTCCTTTCCGGCCATTGTATTAGCAGCTTTCATGGCCTTGTTAAAATTCTCACTCTCGCCAGTAACCGACTGATGCATAGTGGCGAGTTGCCCGAATGCGCTATTAACAGCATTGATCCCCGTCGTGAGAGCCGCAAAGCCGAACACCTTTTTCTCAAAACGTTGCGCGACTTTTATATTACTTTCCATTATTTTACGTAGCGCGTCGGCATCGAGGGTCAGCCTTTTCAGACCGTCCTTTCCCTCTATTATCGTAACGTCCATCGAGACGACACCTTTTCCAGCCATTTTCTTTCCTCCAGTTCTTACAAGGTTAATGCGTTATACAAATATACGACATATCAAACGCCCACAAAAGAGCATCAACATTCTGTTTTTCAATTGGTTTGCCTTTGATTTCTTTTAGCTGTCTTTGCTAATAGCAATTGCATCTTCTTAACTTAGTTTAACCTTTATATTGACGCAAAAAATAGCAGTGCTTTTGCAAAAAGTCGCTGCTATTTCGTATATTTGCGATATAATATCAACCAAATGGCTGTATTAGGTCACATATTAGGCATCGCCATTCTGATTCTCGGCATTATACTTGTAGCCGGGATCATCCGCTACGCAGTAAAATTTGACTTTGACGCACCTCTGTTTAAAACAGACATTACCATTTCCGACAAGACGGAAGACAAGCGTTAAATATTCATCTCATCGCCTAATTTTAGCACGACTTCTTCAAATCGTTTTCGCTTTTCCTCCGGAGTAAGATCCGGGGCTTCGTTTCGGATCCTCTGCCTTTTCTTATCCCACGGCATCGGCAAAAGCTGCTTCGGGGTAATTCTCTTTCGGACATGCGGCTGGATGATTATCGCCGCGATTGTTCTGGCGCGTTCCCAAGTGTCTCGGTTCTGCCCCTCGGTCATTTCGCGCCATGCCTTCCAGATACTTTCAAATTCGCCGAAAGTACATTTACAAAAATCATCATGCGACATGCCGACACAGCCGACAGCCAATCCTAACAGATCATAGATTGCTACTTGCGTTTTCTTTTTTTTTCACCGCTCTCTCCGCTTCCAGTTTCTGAATCCGATACTATCGCGTTGTTCCACTCTGCCATATCCTCAGGAGAAAGGCTGTCGGCAAAATCCATCAACGACATGTCAAACGACTTGCCCTCGCGCTTTGCCGCCGAGACGACACAACACCATAGATATGTACATAGATCGCTAAAGCTGCGGGGATCAATTTCTGTGATCTCACGTCCTGTTTCCTGCTTGAAACGCAGCATTGCCCCCATAGTAGGACCACAGGGGTATGCTGTGCCGTTTATCTTTATCTCGATGCGTTTCATGATTCGGCCTCGGTGGTTTCAGGAATCTCGGTGATTGCGGTTTCGTCAATGATATCAGGTTCACCGTCATTCTCGAAATTGATACTGTATGTGCTGTCATCCTGCGCCGGGTCAGTGCGCTCCAGAGATGAAATGATAAACTGGCCTTTGAGGTAAGGTTTGTCACTATTTGCTCGCTCCATACACTTCACCTCAACACTCTTACCGGCTTTCCACGCTGCAAGCAGTGCTTTATAGCCAGTTTCTGTTTCGCCATAAAAAACGAGGCCCTCAGCAGATATTGAGATACTAAGACCCGTTACCCCTTTGCCTTTCCACAGCCCTGAGGAAATACCTTTAGAGGCCACAGGCTTTACGGCGCGGTCTTTGGTTTCACTATTCATAGTGGTGGTATGGGAAGTGCAATGACCTACGGCTTTACCTCCTACATATACCAGCATGTCGCTACCGTTACAGTAGCCCGTTTTGGTTGTTGTCGCCATATTGTTTTCTATTGTTAAATTATTTTTCAAAATTTTGTTATATGCGTGTTTAGCGCCTCTATTGCTATAATGCGATTCTGTACGATTTGGCACATACTATATTTTTGCGCTAAATACCAACTGCTGAACAAAAGCATCATCTTGATAGGCTTCTTCACTGTCGATCAGATAGCATGAGCGCAAACGCATGCCGTCATGCTCTGCGGTCACATGGTCTAATGCGGCGCGTACTGCCTCTGCCAATTCGACGCCCTCGCCATATCGCTCCGTAAAGCAAATGACCTCTATTTGTATTTCATCGGCGCCAGGCTGTCCGCCTTTCTGCGGATTAGATGTCAGTGAGGCCCGGCGATACAGAATATAAGGCAACTCTGCGCTATCGGTCGCAACCGGAAAAACCTTATTAGTTCTTGCAGATACTTCGGCATCCTCCAGCAACACAGCGCGAATAATCGCCCCTGCGCTCAATGATGTTTTAGGTACAGCCATATTTTTTTGCTATTTGTGTCACTTTTATTGCTATTTCATCTTTTAACTGTTTACCTACTTTGTGTTCTACTTGAGTTTTTGTTTTAGCGATAAATCCGTAACGCTTCATGAAACCTCTGCGGCTTCCGGCAGTATACCACTTCCCATCCGCATTGAATTTTGCTGATTTATTGGTCTTTGTTTTTCGCCATTTAGTACCAAGTTCGGCCCATGCCAATATAGGCTTCTTGTTGCCATATCTATTACTGTGCATTCCTTTTTCACCTTTTCCTCTCTTATTAGCTTTTTTTGAAGCTACCGTAACACGAAATCCCGCCTCCCTTTTGAACACAACAGCACGTACTCCCGTGCTCAGTTGGTCGGCATGGTTAAGACCTGTCGCCCTTAGATTATTGATAGCAACTTTTTTTACTGAATTGCCAACTTTACGACAAGCTCCTTTTATTGCTTTTTTACGGTTCATCGGAGATAAGGCCGCAAACAGACCGCACAGCTTTTTGTCTTGGTATTTCATTCGCGAGTCTATTTATTTACACGTTCACAGACTAAAGTTTTCATGCCTCTGTCGAGGTTAGGGATAATGTTGGTCACTGTATATTCATAACCTCCCAATTGCTTTACTCGCCAGTTTTCTTTAACCGGATGTGCATCGCGGATGTTGAATTCGGCACGATAATCAGGGAAATGCTCACCTACTTCCTCACTACGATTGCCGCTTGTTTTTACACGCTCGGCTGCAACGGTGCGAAATTCTTTGTAGGTTGGTGTTTCCTCGCCGAAGCCGTCTGCATTGCTGACAGGCTCCAGTAAGATCAATTTATATTTCATTCTCCCTGCTTGCATCGCTAACCAATTTTCGATAGGGTTTAACCAAGGCTTGTAGTGAGTCCGGCACTTCGTACATCTGTACGCTGCTGACACTTTCCCTCTGGTTGTACCAGTGAGCGGCAAGCATCATTACAGCATGCTTTAACGGCGCGGGAAACTCTCCGGCATTATCGGCGGTGAGTTCCTCCTCTGTACGATTTGTTGCAGTGATCACCGACACTTCGGCGACTTCTAACAGATGCGTTAAATACGTGTCGTCATCGGCGAAATCGTCGGCCCGAACATGCTTTTTAAATAATGCCAAACTCACTACTGCCATAGTTATTTGTTTTATGCGGTTGCTACCTTACCCAGCATAAATGCTTCATTACGCAGGGTTTTAGTACCATAGTCCGTATTAAGCACGAAATCGACGCTGTCTTTACGGGCCTGGCTGTACGGATCGACGATAAAGCGGATGGTACCGAAAAGGCCCATTGGCTGATAACGCCAGTCTCCCAGTCCGACATACTCAGTAATATCGGCGATAGCATATATGTCGCCCGATGTGTTGCCGGTTGTCGGCAGTTCGGATGTTTTCGAAACCTGTCCCTTAACGGTATTTCCGGCAGCCAGTGTATAGTCAGCCCAGGCAGATCCACTCCACTTTTTGTAAGTCTTCTCGACATTACGGATCGCGTTAGTGGTATAGACAGGCAGGCCGCATAACATACCGTTCTGCAACATCGGCACGAAAATGCCCTTTTCATTGATCGGGGTGCCTTCCAGTGTAGCGGCAAGACTCTTCGTCATGATCCAGCAAAGATGCTCACCGTCGATGCCGGTTTCAAGCAGTCTGGCTTTCATGTTAACGTTGAGTTCGGAAAACTTAGGCACTGCGCTGATAGCAACGGCAGTCGCTACTTTTCCGACAAACGGGCCTACGAGATTGGTAGCGCCGTTGACCTTAGATGTTGAGAAAAGGATTTTGTTCAGCAGCAAGCGGATGGAACGGGGCATAATTTCACGTATGATCATCTCCAGAACACCGTCACTCTGATTAAGTGACTGATTTGTTACAGGAATGGCGATACCCACGCGCTCCGGGGCTGCTGTCATTTTCGAAAACGGGATCTTTGTGTCAGACAGGGCTACACCCTCACCGGCGATCTGCGCTTCTACCATTTCGTACATAGGCCATACGAAATCACCGCTGAGACCGGTAGGCATAGGCAGTCCGACTTTATCAAGGATGAAACCCTCAGTCAGCGGCTTGATGATTTCCTGCACATTCAGCGGAATAATGGCACCGCTGGCAACGTCAGAGACCATCATGAGATCACGCACGAAGATAATTTCTGACTTCTGTCCGCGCGATGCGTTTTCGCGGATTATCTTAACCGCGTCGGTTGCGGCGTTGGGATTCTCGCGCAGATGTTCGGCGGTTGCCACCTGCATTTTCATTTGCAGCAACTGATTTTCGCGTGTGAGGGCGGCAAATTCTTTGTCCTCTGCCTCGGTACGCTCGCGCTGCTCTTTTTCGCAGGTTTCGGCAATTTCGCCGATACGGTCACAGTTGGCCTGATACTTGTTGACCAACTCGCGCACGTTCAGCGTCTTTTTGTCTTTTTCTTTCATTACTGAAACTTTTGAGTTAAAAAATTATATTATTTTTTGCGTGGCAGCGCGGCGCATTTCGCGCACCTGCTTACGCACTGTTTCGATATCCGGTCCGGGGTCCTCGGTGGTAGGCTTTTCCACCTCGCGCAGTCCTGCAGTAAACTCACGTGCCTCTACCGATGTATCGGGATAGGCCGGATCAGCCGCCAACGTAAAGTCATACACTCCGGTTACTGCCTTGACCGTATAGGTTATCTCAGTTGCTCCGTTTACAACCTTTGCCGTGCGCTCGACAAAATCACTATCCCAGTACCGGGTAGTAAATGCGAAGCTGCACCCGGAAATATCGCCACGTCTTACCAGTTCTAAGGCTTCATCTCCGTTAGGCGATTTAGGTAACTCCAAATTAAAGCCTACGCCCTTTTCATCTACGAAATATTCCAGCGTTCCGGTGCCTTTGTTGCTACGGCCTAAAATTAACTGGCGATCGTGGTACATGGTAAATTTGATGTCGCAGCCGTCTAACAGTTCTTTGGTGACTGCTTCCGGCGCGATAACTTCGCGTGCCTCGCTATCCTCGTCGCTCCATAGCGGCGCGGATGGGGTATTAAATAGGATAGCATACCCGGTAATAGTGCGGCTGTGGACTTCGCCCTCGGCAGCCTCACGCACGCGCAAATCGGCGCAGTCGATACGCAGGGTGCGTTTTACCTCGGTGTCCTTATTCCTTTTCGTTGCCATTGTCGTTATTGGTTTTTTCGGGTGCTTCCGGTTTTCCCGGTTGCGCTCCTAATTCGTTTATGCCTCTAAGAGAGTGTTTAGTTTTAACTGAAATTTAATTTTACAAGTGAGCAAGGAGCAATTTAATCGTTGCGAAGTCAATC
>NZ_JAIDEN010000100.1 GCF_029054785.1 Duncaniella sp. | reverse complement strand
GTTAAAATCTGAGTGGTGTATCTTTTAGATAAATTGTTGTAAATGAGAAAGGAGCATAGCGAGCTATGCGACTGACGGATTTCAACAATTTAGCAAAAGAGACACCAAGGCTAAGGTAGCTTAAAAAATTCTCACACATGAAATTATCCAAAGCAGAAAATATAATACCGTCGCTCAGATTTTAACTATTGTTATGACACACCCTCTAAATCCACCCCAATCACCGGCCTCCGCCGCTGATCCCCGCCTGCCGTGAGTCGGTTGCATGATCCGGATAGTATCTTTGGTGCTCATGGTCAACGATTTTTGAGAATGGAGTGCTACAATGTCGATGCTAATCATTATCTTTGCATTAGAAGTAACACTTATAAAGAATTCTTATGAATTTGATTGAACTTAACTTGCATCGTATTTTTGATTTATGCAGACTGCATAAGGTCAAATCGCTCTCTGCTTTTGGTTCTGTTCTTACAGATAGATTCAATGATCAGAGCGATGTCGATCTGCTTGTTGATTTTGAACCTGTTGATCATGAGAAGTTTGACTATGTCAGCAATTATTTCGGTTTCCGTGACGCGCTTGAACGTTTGTTTGGCCGTAAGGTGGATCTGATTGAGGAGAAAGGACTGCGAAACCGATATTTCATTGCCAATGTAAACCGTACAAAACAAACGATCTATGGCTAAAGAAGAGGTCCTTGCCTATCTTCAGGATGTGTTGGATGCGATCAGCGACGTCGAAAGCTGTTTCGTAGATTTTCCGAATAGATATGATCTTTTTGAAAGGGATATGATGCGGAAATGTGTTGTGGAGCGAAAAGTCGAGATCATGGGGGAGGCCATAAACAGGATTAGGAAGTCTGATCCATTGGTGGTCATCCCAAATGCGAGAGCGATTATTGATACGCGCAACCGGATCATACATTCGTATGACAATGTGGTTCCGGAGTTTCTATGGAGTCTGCTTACACGGCATATTCCGGAATTAAAGAAAGACATTGAAAGGATCATTGTTGAGTATGAGGAAGAGTATAATCGAGAAAACAAAATATAAAAAGATATGAATCGGATGTTTTTCAGGACGGCTGCTTTGAGGCCGTTTTTGTTGCCTTTGATGGCGGTTTTGATGCTTGGGGCTGTGATGGCTTCGTGTTCGAAGGATGAGGCTCTGCTTGATGCGTTTCCCGCTGAGGTGGACAATGTCGGGATGGTGCGTTTGAAAGGCGTACTGACCCAGGCCGGCTTTGAGTTCGGCGCCGACGGTGTCAAGGGTGTCACGGTCCACGGCCGTTTCGCCGATCTGATCGCTCTGACCGGGGCCATAGACCGCTCCGGGACCTGCGATCTCGACCGCATGGCATGGGCCAGGGATCTTGACGGGACTGTCTATGTGACCGCTCTTGTCAGCGACGAAGCCAAGTTTACGGAAGCCACTGCCGATGAAATCGAATGGGCGGAGGCCAAGGGTGGTTTCAAGCAGGGGCAGTGGAACGGTTTTACAGCTTTGGCAGGCAATGGCCGCTTCTGGATGGTAGATGCCAAGGATGCTGTCAAGTCTGTCGGTGAGCTTCAGAAGAAGGCCGCCAAGTCGCCGCTGACTGCCCTTGAGGGTGTCTGCGGGGTGCTTGAAGGGGATGGCCTTCTCAATATGGCCATGCGTCGCGGCGCTTCGTCAAAAGGCGCTAAGGCTGACGGGGGCGAGAAGGAAAGTCTGTGGGCCACTCTGTGCTGCAATGTCAAGGATAACCGGCTGACGGCGTCGAGCGTGGTCATGCAGGGCGACGGCACAACGGTGTCTGCCGACGGTCTGCAAGCGATCAATCCCGCGGTGCTGTCCTATATCCCGGATTCGTTCAATTTCGCTTTTGCCATCGGTCTGACTCCTGATTTCGACTGGAGCACACTGACCCAGGCGGTCGGCACCTTCGGCGGCTTCCAGGCCCGCGGAATGATGGCCGTGGCCACTCCATATCTCCAGTCGGTCAACGGCACGGTGATGCTTGCCGCCGGTCCGGCCAACGATCAGGCTTACAGTGACGTGGATCCGGGCAACTGGCATTTTGTCCTGATGGCTCATCTTCCGCAGCAGAAGATCAGCGAGATCATGAACATGGTGCGCTCGTCGATGTTCATGGCCGGAATCAGCCCGCGGATGATCGATGATGGGCTGATGGTGGTGCCGCAATACGGTATGAACCTCTATATAGGCAATGTCGACGGATATTTTGCCGTCAGCAATATGCCTTTCGACTCATCGCGTCAGAATTCCCTCGCCCCGCTCTTCACGGGTAAGGACGGCGCACTGTCGCTCGAACTGCCCTCGCTCAGGAGTCTCAATCCGTCGGCTCCGGCTTTCGGCCTGAAGCTGACGGGGCAGACCGGCGAAGGGACGACTACTGCCGAACTGGCCCTCACGGGAACCAGCCAACCGATTCTTCAGGCCATTCTCTCAGTGTTGCTGTGATGATAGAGCAGATTGAACTGAGAAAGGTGTTGCCGCGGGTGTTCCGTGGCAGCGAGAAGGAGTCTCCGGTCAGGGATTCGGAGCTTTGGCTGAGAGAGCAGGTGGTCTTCCGCCGCGGGCGCAGCTACATCATAGAGGCCGAGAGCGGAACGGGCAAATCGTCGCTCTGCGCGTTTGTCTACGGCAGCCGGCGTGACTATGACGGTCAGATCCTTTTCGACGGTCAGGATGCGGCGGAGCTGAGCATAGAGCGCTGGTGTGAGCTGCGCCGCCGCTCGCTTGCCTATCTTCCGCAGGAGATGCGCCTCTTTCCCGAACTGACCGTGATGGAAAATGTGATGATCAAAAACCGTCTGACAGATTTCCGCAGCGAGGCGGAGATCCGCACTCTTCTGGAGCGTCTGGAAGTCGGGGGTAAGATCGGCGAACCGGCGGGGCGGCTGTCGGTCGGGCAGCAGCAGAGAGTGGCCATCGTCCGTGCGCTCTGCCAGCCGTTTGATTTCCTTCTGATCGACGAGCCTGTGAGCCATCTCGACGTCCGCAACAACGCCGCCGTGGCCTCGCTGATAACCGAGGTGGCCGGAGGTCAGGGCGCGGCAGTCATAGCCACGTCGGTCGGCAACAAGATCCGCCTTGAGCAATTCGAGCTGATGAGGCTCTGATGATGCGAAACAGCCCTCTTAGTCCGATTGGGCCAATTGGAATCCTAATCAACATAAAAAAATGTCAAAGAACACAGTCTGGCGCCTTTTGCGCCACAATATAAGTGCCGGGCAGATCGCAGGATATGCCGTGGCCAATCTTGTCGGTCTGGCAATCGTGCTGACGGCCTTGCAGTTTTACCGCGATGTCAGCTCGGTCTGGAACGACGACGATTCATTCATCTCGAAAGACTATCTTGTCCTGTCGAAACGCGTCGAGGGTGTCAGCGGCCTTTTCGGAGGTCAGTCAGCCTCAGGCAACGCCACTGCATTCAGCGAGGCGGAGATTGCCGACATAGCCTCGTGTCCTTGGGCGCGCAAAGTGGGGCGCTTCAGCTCGGCGGCTTTCAACGTCTATGCCAAAGTCGAGCTTGGAGGCAGTTCGATGGGGTCGGCGCTCTTCTTAGAGTCGATCCCCGATGAGTTTTTCGACGTCACCCCGAAGGACTGGTCGTATAAGCCCGGACGCTCGTCATACGTGCCGGTAATCCTGTCGAAAGACTATCTGTCGCTCTACAATTTCGGATTCGCGACCTCACGCGGCATGCCCCAGATCTCCGAAGAGGTCATAGGGATGGTGCCGCTGAAACTGTCGCTCAGCGGCAATGGCCGTCAGGAGTGGGTCGACGCCCGCATTGTCGGTTTTTCCTCACGGCTCAACACGATCGCAGTCCCCGAAGAGTTCATGCAGTGGGCCAACGGTGAATTTTCCGAGACACCCGCCGAAGCACCGTCGCGCCTGATCGTGATGCTCGACAAACCCGGCGATCCGCAGGTCGAAAGCTATCTCGAAGAACACGGCTATGAGACTGCCGGTGACCGCGCCGACAACGGAAAAGCGGCCTTTTTTCTCTCTGTCGTGACCACGGTGGTGATCGGCGTGGGACTGATCATCAGCATTCTTGCCTTCTTCATACTGATGCTCAGCATCTATCTGCTCTTGCAGAAAAACCGCGTGAAGATCCACGACCTCATGCAATTGGGCTACTCCCCCGCGCAGGTGTCGCGTCACTACCATCTGATTGTCATCGGAGTCAACGCCGCAGTCCTGATAGCGGCCCTGGCGGTGATGTTTGCAGCCTCGGCCTGGTGGCGAGGCCCCTTGCGCTCACTGGGAAGCGAGCCGGGATCGGCATGGCTGACAGCAGGAGTAGGCGTAGGGCTGGTGCTGCTCATAACCCTCGGCAACCTTGCCGCCATCACCCGCACGATCCGCCGCTGTTTCTACGCCTGAGCCGTCAGGAGTCCCTCAACCCCCTCCGTCTCCTGCCCGATCCGGCAGTCTGATATGTGTCTGGAGATATAATCCGTGAATCAAACCTGACAATAAATTTTAAACCGCCCCGAAAAATGGCAATAGATAAGAATTTAATACAGCGTCTTCTTGACGATATTGAAAGTGACCGCTCTGAAAGAACACGGTCTGTAAACAATACAGATAAGTTCGGTCAGGCGATATGCGCATTTGCCAATGACCTTCCCAATCATGGGGAACCAGGCTATCTGATAATCGGGGCAGACGATAAAACCGGTCGGGTGGTCGGTATCAGCATTACTGATGAGTTGCTTAAAAATCTTTCAGGCATCCGCACTGACGGCAATATACAGCCGCAGCCGTCAATGGTTGTTGAGAAAGTCGAACTTGATGACGGCCCTGTTGCGGTTGTGGAAGTTCAACCTGCGCTTTTTCCTCCAATTCGATATAAAGGTCAGATATGGGTTAGGGTAGGTCCTCGCAAAGGAGTTGCCAATGAACATGATGAAAAGATTCTGATAGAAAAGCGAAACAGTCAGGCGTTGACCTTTGATGCGATGCCATGTTTGCGTGCTACAATCAATGATATTGATACGCAGCTTTTCTTGTCATCCTATCTGCCCAAAGCGATTCCATCGGAGATACTTGTCAATGACAGGCGGGATATTCGCCAGCAGATGCAGGCGCTTGGTTTTTATGATCTGAGATACGACTGTCCGACAAATGCGGGAATCGTTATGTTCGGTCACAATGTGGAGCGCTTTCTGCCTGGCGCATATATCCAGTATGTCAAGTTTAAGGGAAAGGGGCGTGGCGGAGATGTCGAAAGAGAATATAAGTTCTCCGGCAATCTCATGAAAATGTTATATCAGCTTGACACATTTGTTGATACCACAATCACTAACCGACGTCCGTTACCGGTGTCGGTGCTCAGGGAGGAAACGGTTGTAGACTATCCTCATTGGGCTACAAGGGAGTTGTTAATGAATGCGATTTGTCATCGGACATATGATTCCAACGGTCCGATTCAATTCTATCAGTATGATGACAGGATTGAGATACAGAATCATGGCGGTTTGTATGGCAAAGCAAATCCTGAAAATTTCCCGAATGTAAATGACTATCGTAATGCGGTTATAGCTGAAGCTCTTCGTGTACTTGGGTTTGTCAACCGATTCAGCCGTGGTGTCCGGCGTGTCGAAGATGATCTGATTGCAAACGGCAATGGACGACCGGAATTTGATCTGACCCTTGGCACGGCATTCAGGGTTGTTGAGCGAAAGTCTCATGAGGTTGAGACTATAAATGAGACTATAAATGAGACTATAAAATCAGATTGCTCGGATAGTCATTTGTCTGTTAGTCAGCGAAAGGCGCTTCATCTGATTTCAATGAATCCTAAAGTGCAGTATGTGGAATTGCAGGAGCGATTGAAACTTTCACGCCCGCAGATAGCCCGTATCGTTCAGTATTTGAAAAGTAAAGGGTATATCGAAAGGGCCGGAAGCCGAAAAACCGGATCGTGGCAGATCACAAAGCCTTTGGAAGATTGACCGACACTGCAAAGATAACACCGTCCTGTCCTGTATTTAGTGCGATAATGCGGGGCGGGCGATGTTTTTTCGGTGGGTGATTGCGTTTGTTGCGGGATTTTTTGACGGTCGGTTTTGAAAAGTGGAAAAGTTTGCATAACTTTGCAAATTAAGAGAACGCAGCGGGCAATTGCCCAATCCCTTTATACTACCCTCGAATCTAATGAAAGTCAAGATCCACAGCGAAGGAATCAATATACTTATCGTGGTCATGCTGATAATGATTGTGATCAATCTGTCGGCATGGATGTTCATTCGCCCTGCTGCGATCCCGACGACTTTCACGGTGATTTCCGCGATCCTCTATCTGCTGATCGTCAACTTTTTCCGTTCGCCCAAGCGCGCTTTCCACGGCGACCGCCACAATGTGGTTGTCAGCTCGGTCGACGGTACTGTGGTCGCTCTGGAGGAGGTTTTCGAGCCGGAGGTGCTGCGTCGCCGTGTCAGGATGCTTTCAGTGTTCATGTCGGTGTTCAACGTCCATGCCAACTGGTTTCCGGTTGACGGCGAGGTGCTGATGGTCCGTCACCACAACGGCCGTTTTCTGAGCGCCTATCTGCCGAAAGCGAGCATCGAGAACGAGCGTTCGACGGTGTTGCTTCGCGCGACCAACGGGCAGGAAGTGCTTATGCGTCAGATTGCCGGCGCCGTGGCCCGTCGCATCGTGACTTATGCCGAGCCTGGCGACATCGCTGACATCAAGGACCACATGGGCTTCATCAAGTTCGGCTCGCGAGTCGACATCTATCTCCCGCTCGATGCCGAGGTCTGTGTCAAGATCGGCGACAAGACAACGGGCGGAGTGTCGGTGGTGGCGCGTCTGCGCGAGCATCCTGATGACGAATAAGGTTATCATACAAAACACAGTATCATCAATTGAAATCAATCCGCACTTATATTCCGAACACAATCACCTGCCTCAACCTCCTCTCAGGATGTGCGGCGGTGTTTTTAGCATTTAACCTTGACATGCCGACGCCGTGGCTGAGTGCCATACAGTGGGCTTTTGTCTGCATCGGTGCGGCAGCCGCCTTTGATTTCTGGGATGGCATGTCGGCGCGTCTGCTCCATGCTTATTCGCCTATCGGCAAGGAGCTGGATTCGCTGAGCGACCTTGTCAGCTTCGGCCTGGCCCCGGCATTTCTGGTGATGAACACGATGCTGCGCGCCGGAAGCCCGATGTGGGTCAGCGCACTGGCCCTGCTGATCGCCGTGATGGGCGCTCTGCGTCTGGCAAAGTTCAATGTTGACACCCGTCAGACCACCTCGTTTATCGGTCTGCCGATTCCTGCCAATGCGATTTTCTGGGTGGGGACTCTGGCCTGGATCATGGTCCACGGTTATCCGGGCGATGTGGTGATGGTGGCGCTTATCGTCGCGATCTCACTGCTGATGGTGAGCGAACTTAAGATGTTTTCGCTCAAATTCGCCAACCTTTCGCTGCGCGAGAATGTTAGACGTTATGTGATTATGGCCGCCACGGCCCTTTTCGTGATCACTGACGGCGTTTCGGGCTTTGCCTGGACAATCGTGCTCTACATTCTGATCTCGCTGCTGGGAAAGCGCACGGATCCGGATGCGGATGCGGCTGAGAAGTGAGCCGGGCGGCATTACACTATTAAAAACACTCTTTTAGAGATTATTTTCCGACAATGTTAGAATTTTTTGGAACAATACTGATCCTGTATCTGGTGTGGCTTCTTGTGAAGCCGCTTCTGCTGAGTTATGCCCGGCGGAAATATACCGAGAAGGTCAACGACATGTTCAATCAGGCCTTCGGAGGACAGGCGGGTTTCCGCCAGGGTGCCTCTCCGTTCGGGCAGCAGACTTCGCAGCGGCGTCAGCAGCCGAAAAAGAAGATTTTCAGCCGCGAGGACGGCGAGTATGTGGAGTTTGAAGAAGTTGATGTGAAGACTGATTTCAAGGCTTCTGAGAAGGCTGAAAACAGCGACCGCTCCTACACTCCCCGCGAACCTCAGGTCAGCGATGCCGACTGGGAGGAGATCCGCTGATAGCGGCGTTTCCGGAGAAGAGAGCAGACAGATATAAAACAGATATAAATAAGATAAAGCAGAATATCCGGATGTGGCTTGGCGCCGCGTCCGGATATTCTGCTTTTGTAACTTCTTTATTTTATCAGACTGCTGTTTTGCTTTCGGGGAGGGATAGCAGAGGGGGCGGTTTACATCCTCCTATTTCTGCGGGAGGATGTATTGCAGGTGGACTTTCACACAGCGGTTCATCTTGGCTTCGAGACCGCGGGTCGAGGGATCGTCTACGCGACCGATGCCGCGGACGGCGTTCTTGAAGGAGTTGACGCGATAGGTCTTGGAGTCCACATTGTTGAATTTGCCTGATTCGCGCAGCCAGTTGAGCACGGTTGTGGCGCGGTTGTCAGAGAGGGTCGTGTTACGGTCAAGACCGACCTGCTTGGCATCGGGTCCGGTGAAGTTGTCCTGGCTTGTTGCGAGGCCTTCGACGAGGATGGCGGTGATGACGCCGTTTTCGATGATGTTGCGGATGTCATCGACGGTCTCCGAATCGGTGTGCTGCGCGATGTGGCCGGTGTTGGAGTTGACGGCTGCATAGATGTCGGCGAGGCTGACGAGATATTCGCCGCGGTCGATGTCGAAGTATTCACGGATGGTTTCAAGACCGTTGTGGGCGTTGAGGCCGAAGGTCTGAGTCTCGTAGTAGTTGTCCTCGCTCAGGAGTTTCTGGGAGCGTGTGGCATCGTCGATACGGTAGTGCCAGAGGTGCTGGTCGCCGTAGATCGGGGCGTAGTAGTAGCCGGCGCTCTGACGGAACTGTGACATGTCGGCGGGTGCGAGGCTGAGTGAGATGGGGCCTTCGCCCATTTCATAGCCGCGGGGCACCGAGGTGATGGCGAAGTCGCGGTCGGCGGGTTCGGTCGGGAGGTCTTCGGTCGGGAGTCCCTTGAGGGGGTGTCCGGCAACGAGACGCGAGGCAACGTCGCCGTTGTCAGCGAAGCGGCGCTGGGTGTAGATACCGCCGGTCAGGTAGTCGATGGCGTTGACCGAGCTGGATGCGATTGTCGGGGCATCGTTGCGGCCTGAGTAGTTGTTGGGATAGAAGACATAGAAGGTGATCTCGGTGAACTTGGCGGGATCTCCCTCCTTGACGCGGACTTCGCGGATCTGGCGTTCGCGATAGTCGCGTGTGTAGGTGTGGGTGGCACCCATGCGCCAGTTGCGGGCGCGCTTGGAGCCGAGATAGAAGGTGAAGCCAAGGTCGGCGCCGAGGTTGGAGTCCCATTTGTTGGCGGCGTGGTTGGCCTGACCGTATTCGAGATCGAAGTTGGTCTGATAGAGGAGGGCGCGGAGTTTGAAGTCGAGCGAGAAGCGCTTCGAGCGGGTGAAGAAGCGGCTGTACTGGAGTTCTACGTGTGTGCTGAGTTCGTTGTCAGAGCCGTGGGAGTGGCCGTAGCCCATGTGGTGGACTCCGCCGATACCGGCGTTGAGCATGAACTGGTTCATGAGTTTTGGGCTGTCGGCGCCTTCATAGCCGAGGATGAGGCGCGAGAGGTTGAAGATGACGCTTGCGCCGATGTCCCACCAGCGGGTTCTCATCTTGCGGTAGGGAGTTCCGTCGGAGGTAAAGAGGATCTTGCCGTAGCCGTAGTGGCCGGTCATATATTCGGTGTAGCCCTCGGAATCGGAACGGATGAATTCAAGTTTGACACCGATACCGGGGGTGAACCATTTGCCGACACCGATTCCGAAGTCAGGCGAGATGGTGCCTCCGAATTTGCCGAGGCCCGAATAGTCGCCGCGGAAGGAGTGGGCGCCGGCTGTGGCGAACACAAACCAGTTTTTGCCGAATTTGTTGGTGACAACGCCGAAAGGCTGGTTGGTTTCCTTGACAACTTCGGTGCGGGTGGGCAGATTTGTTTCGGTTGTGTCTGAGAAGACTGTGCGGTAGTCTTTGTACTGGCGGTCAAAGTCCTCATAGGAGGATGGCGTCTGGGCTACGGCTGAGGAGGCCATGCCGAGCGCCGCCAGTGATAAGGCAGGTAGGAACAAACGTTTCAAAGTCTTGAGAAGGTACATAGCTTTATGCGATAGGTTGGATTTCAGGTTTGGTATGATATGCTGTATGATATATGTCGGGAGTCGGTTCGGGAGCTACTCTCAGAGAGGATTCCGGGCCGTGAGCCGAGGAGTCGAGGGCTGAATAGGGAGAGTTGTTGGAGATGTATTCGGGCACCATGCGCTTCATTGACCTGACCGTCGCTTCGGCGTCGAAGGTACGGGCTGTGGCGAGGAGTTCGTTGACCTGGGCTGTCACACGGCGATGGTCACATGGCGCTACTTTTGCAATCTTGATTTTCGGATGGCCGGAGGGGATGACCTGTTCTTTGTCGGTGAGAAGTTCTTCGTAGAGCTTTTCGCCGGGTCGCAGTCCGCAGTATTGTATCTTTACGTCGAAGCGTCCGCTCAGGGCTATCATACGGCGGACGAGGTCTACGATCCTGACCGGTTTGCCCATGTCGAAGGCGAAGATCTCGCCTCCCTTTCCGAGGATGGCGGCTTCGAGCACCAGGGCGCAGGCTTCGGGGATGAGCATGAAGTAGCGTATGATGTCGGGATGGGTGACCATTACGGGGCCTCCACGGCGTATCTGGTTGCGGAAGAGGGGGATGACCGATCCTTGCGAGCCGAGCACGTTGCCGAAACGGGTGGTGATGAAGCGGCAGCCTCCGGGCTGTGAACTCGAAATGCTCTGGCAATACATTTCGCAGATGCGTTTCGAGCAGCCCATGACGTTGGTCGGGTTGACGGCTTTGTCGGTGCTGACAAGAATGAACCTGTCGGCCTTGTAGCTGACGGCGAGATCGGCGAGCAGACGGGTGCTTCCGACGTTGTTGAGCACACTCTCGACCGGATTTTCCTCCATCAGCGGCACATGTTTGTAGGCCGCTGCGTGAAAGACTGTTTCGGGGCTTTCCTGGGCGAAGATGCGCTCCATGCATGTGCCGTTGCAGACGTCGGCTACAATGTAGAGGCAGTCTGTTTCAGGGTAGAGGCGCTCGATCTCAAGGCGCAGGTTGTGGAGCGGAGATTCGGCCTGATCAACAAGGATCAGTTTCTGCGGTCTGAGGGAGGCGATCTGAAGCGAGAGTTCGCTGCCGATGCTTCCGGCGGCTCCAGTGACGAGGATACGCTTTCCGGAGAGCTTGGCGCGGATCTCGCTCATGTCGACCTGGATCGGGTTGCGGTCAAGCAGGTCGGCCATTTCGAGGTCGATCAGCTGACGGTCGCTGTATCCGTAGGCACCTCCGGTAGTTGTGTAGCGCAGATAAAGGTCATAGACCGTCTTGACGCTTACACGCATTCCGCAGATGGTTGTGACAGAGAGGAGTGACTGGATTGCCAGGTCGCGCAGACGCACGGCGAAGAGAATGCTGTCGGCGTGGAGGAAGATGCGGATGAACATGATTGTAGCCGCACCGAAGACCAGTGCCGCACACACTCTGACCAGATCGGCTGCCGAGGTGCGACGGAAGATGTTGCGGTAGGTCCTGCACAGGAGGAATCCTGCCGCAAAGGGGCTGAGGTAGATGAGGTGTGTCTGGAGGATGTGACCGAGATTGATGACAGTGTTGGCCAGGCCGAGGTTGATTACACACGCCAGGAGCCCCGACAGATAAACCATCGAGCAGTCGAGAAGCAGCACAATCCATCTTGACAGATTGTGGCGCGAAAGTTCTCTTGTCAGCAGTGTCCGGTACACGTTAAAATATTGGATATACTATGAGAGGGTTATGGTTTCAGGTCATTTGTTTTGACAGACAGAGGCGATCTCGCTGACGATCATGCGGATATCCTCTTCGCTGACGCATGGTCCGGAGGGGAGGCAAAGTCCGCGTCTGAAGAGATGCTCGCTGACGCCGTTGACGTATGCCGGTGCATCGGCGAAGATCGGCTGGAGGTGCATCGGCTTCCAGAGCGGACGGGTCTCGACGTTGAGGGCCGCAAGGTGGAGGCGGACATCCTCAGGGGTCTTTCCGGTCAGTTCAGGGTCGATCTCGATGGTGCTCAGCCAGTAGTTGCTGTCGCTTTCGGCAGAGGGATTGGCGTGGTATGTGATCCCAGGGACTGAGGCGAACAGTTCCTGATAGAGGGCGGCGAGGCGGCGGTGATGGGCAATGTGCTCGTCGAGGATCGTCATCTGGCCGCGACCGATGCCCGCGCAGATGTTGCTCAGGCGGTAGTTGTAGCCAATGTGCTCATGCTGGTAATATGGGAAAGGCTCGCGGGCCTGTGTTGCGAAGAAAAGGGCTCTTTTTTTGCTTTCGGCGTCGGGGCAGATCAGGGCGCCTCCGCCGGAGGTGGTGATCATCTTGTTGCCGTTGAAACTGAGGATGCCGAAGTGGCCGAAAGTGCCGCAGTTGCGTCCCTGATATTTTGAGCCGAGGGCTTCGGCTGCGTCCTCGACAACGGGAATGCCCCATTTGTCGGCCACGGCGCGGATGCGGTCCATCCGGGCGGGCATGCCGTAGAGGTGGACGGCGATGATGGCTTTCGGGAGGCGTCCGGTCTTTGCTTTGCGGTCGGCTATGGCCTCGTCAAGGAGTTCGGGGTCCATGTTCCATGATTCCGGCTCGCTGTCGACGAACACGGGGCTTGCTCCCTGATAGGTCACGGGGTTGGCCGAGGCGGCGAATGTGAAGCTCTGGCAGATGACTTCGTCGCCGTGACCTACTCCGAGGAGCACGAGGGCCAGGTGTATGGCTGCCGTCCCTGCCGAGAGGGCGGCTATTTCTTTTCCTTCCGACTGAGGGTCGGGATTGATGATGAATTTTTTCAGATCTTCCTCGAAGCCGTCCACGTTGGGGCCTAAGGGCACAACCCAGCTGTCGGCGAAGGCTTCGTCGATAAAGCGCTGTTCGGCGCCGCTCATGTGGGCGAGGCAGAGGTGGATTTTTTTAGCTTGCATATATGTTTACTGATTGTGTGGTCCTGGTTTTGTCTGTTGATTCGGGCGTGATGGCCTGAAGTGTCTGAGGAAGGAGGCGTTGCTGGAGAGAGGGGAGAGCGGTGGAGAGTATGATGCGCATGTCGAGGCCGAAGGTACGGCTGTCGAGATATGCGAGGTTGAGGCGGACTTTGTCGGGATAGATGACGCGGTCGTTGTAGGCCTGCGGATCTTCCTGGAGCGCGAGCAGTTCTTCTTCGCGGCGGTAGCGGAGCGTGGCGGGGCCGGTGATGCCTGGTTTCAGGCTGAGGATCCGGCGCTCGTCGCCGCTGAGACAGTCGGCATAGCCGGGGACATCCGGCCTGGGACCGACGAAACTCATGTCGCCTTTGACGACATTCCACAGTTCGGGCAACTCGTCGATTTTCCATCGGCGCAACACTGCGCCCAACGGAGTGATGCGGCTTTCGCCTGCCACACTGACCGATGATCCTCCGTGGGAGGGTGTCATGGTGCGGAATTTGACCAGAGTGAAGAGTCTGCCGTCCTTGCCCACGCGTTTCTGGCGGAAAAGAACCGGAGCGCCGGGCATGACGATTGCGATCGCTATTCCTGTCAGCAGAATGACGGGAAAGGATACGACAAGGCCTAAAATGCCTGCCAGGCGGTCAAATATTTCTTTTGTCAGCAAGGTTGTAATAACTGTGTTTTATAGAAGAATCGCTTATACTATCAAAAACTCAGGGATGAATTAAGATGTTATATGAGAATTTGTTGACAGCCGGTTTGCTTTTAAGATAATTCAAGTCGGTAGGACAATTCATCCGAGTCCACAAAAATACAAAATTCCAAAAATCCGACAAAAAGATTTAACATAAAAATTCCCCGCTGTCTGTAAAATGGAAGAAATGGAAAGAATATGTCAAATATTAGGAAGATGTTTATTGCGGACCGATTCTGATTGTGCTGGCTGTTGGTTCAGGTTTTCGGGGTGCAGCGGATGAGGAGGTAGGAGCCGGGGAGGCGGTCGGCGACGGTCATTTCGCAGCCTCGGCGGCAGGAGGTGAGCGAGGGGAGGTTGTGTTCGGAGATGGTTGCGAACATGGCGAGACCTGCGCCGGAGGCTATGCGGGCACCCAGATCCCACATGGTTCTGCCGATGCCGCGCCCCTGGGCTGCGGGGCCTACTGCGAGGCCGTGGAAGCAGCGCCCGGTCGCAAAGCAGCGCAGAAAGTGATAGCCGACAAGGCTCTCGCCTTCCCACACGCCTATCATGACGAAAGATCCGCTTCTGTGGAGGCGTCGGAGGGTCCGGAGGGTGAAGGCGTGGGGGTTGAAATGGACCAGACTTTCTTCAGGCAGTGAGATCAGGAAGCGGTGGAGGCGCGGGAGTTCCGTCTCGCTCAGAACTGCGAAGCGTCCTGTCCCGCATTCTGTCGCGGCGGCTTCTGCGGCGGCGATTTCGCCCAGGCGCGGATAGCGGAGTTTCATGGCTTTGCCGTTGGCCCACTCTACGGCGCGCCAGAGGGCCGGGAAACTGTGTTTGATGCGTATGAGGAGTCCTGTCATTCGGCTGTGGGGATGATGGTTCTGTAAAATTCTTTCAGGCAGGAGGTGACAAAGTCTTTTGAGAATTTGCGCTCGATGTTTTTCCGTGCCTGTAAGCCCATTTCGCGGCGCAGTTCCGGGTTGTCGATGAGCCGGATCATGGCTTCACGGAGAGGGGCGGCGCTGCGCGGGGCCACTATGAGTCCGTTGAGTCCGTCGGTGATGATCTCGCGTGAGCCGTTGATGTCGGTGACGATTGCCGGGAGGCTCATGGCACCGGCTTCGAGCACCGTGTTGGGGAATCCTTCGCGGTAGCTTGGGAGGACGAAGATGTCGGCGGCACTCATCCACGGCCTGATGTCGTCGGTCCATCCGTCGGAGATGTGGACATTTTCAATTCCTGAGGGAATGAGGGGAGAGCCTTTGAAGTCGCCGGCAAGAAGCAGGTGCGCGTCCTTGCGACCGAGGGTTCTGAAGGCTTCGAGCAGTTCGTTGATACCCTTGTCGCGGTCGGCGCGTCCGGCGTAGAGCAGCACAATGTCTTCAGAGCTGATTCCGAAATTCCGCCGCAGTTCCGCCGCGGAGGTCCGGATGGCTTCCGAGGGGCTGAAGTGGCCGAGATCCACGCCACGGACATTGCCGTAGCCGAGCACCCGCATGGGTTTTGATGTTATGCCTCCTGAAATGAGATCGTTGCGCACACCCTCGCCTTCGGGGATGATGTGGGTGGCGCAGGCGCAGGTCAGCCGGTCGGTCAGTTTCAGTATGTGTTTTTTGACGCCTGTGGCTGTCGGGAAGAGCAGTCCGGTGAAGGTGTGTACCCGCAGAGGCACTCCGGCAATCCGTGCGGCCATCATGCCGAGCAGTCCGGCCTTGGGGGTCATCGAGTGGACCATCAGCGGACGTTCGCGCCTGAAGACTCTGACCAGCTGCCGGAGGGCTTTGAGGTCGGCCAGAGGTGCGATCTGCCGTTGCATTCTGACTCCGATCGTTCTGACTCCCTCGCGCTTGCCGAGGGAGTCAAGATGGCTGTCAGGCGATGAGAGGGCCACTACTTCATGGTCGGCTGAAAGCTCACGAAGCAGATCCCGGCAGAAGAGATCGAGCGAAAGCCCGATTGTGGCCATTCGGATGATCTTGACAGGCATTTGTGGAATATGACCGGATTATACGGGGGGAGACTGATCAGAAGGTCAGTGACATTCTGAGGGCGGGTGCGGCCGGGCTGAGAGGATCGGCCATCACGGAGGGCGAGAATGAAAGACTGGTTCCTCTGGGTTTGCTGACCACAACCTGGCGCGCTCCTTTCGAGAGGGCGGCGTCAAGGAGATTGTAGACATAGAGGCCGCAGGCGCCGATGATGGCCACGTCGCGCACCTGACGCCAGCTTTTTGACTTGCTGCGGTAGCTTGGAGCGATTGCATCCGAAGCATTCGAGGCATCGTTGCTGTAATTGTGCTGCCGGATATGAGAGTAGATTGCAGTGCCTACAAAGACAACTTCTCCGCCGATGATGATCCAGCCTTTGGATGTATGGCCTTTATACATCTGTCCGAGGCCGGGGACAATGGAGAGAGCCAGTGCGCGGGCGTTGTATTTGCGGGTGTAGGAATAGTCGTCGAACTGCGGGACACTGCCGTCGGCTCCTGATGATATGGCAAAGAGCTGATAGAGAGTGTAGTCGAAGCTCATGTCGGTGTTTTCGTCGAAGCTGACGTATTCGTCAACGAGCTTGGCATAGAATGTCATTGGGGACGGAGAGGAGAATGTCACGCGGTATTCGGCCTGGACCGAGTTGTCGCCTTCGGCATCGTTGAGTGTTGCGGGGCTGTTTCTCAGGGCTGAGATGAGGGTGACTTCGGCTGAGGCTGAGTCGGCACCGAATGTGCGGGCGAGATAGCCCACGAGCGGGTTGAAGCGCTCCTGACGCAGACGGTCGATGTCGCCGCCGAAGATCTCGAATGAGCGGAAGGTATATGAATCGTTGCTGCGCTCTTTTTCAAGCGAGGCCACTCCTTTGGTGACCCAGCGGGGTTTGTCCTGGGCTGCGGCTTCCGCGCTGACGAGAAGTGTGAGCACAAACAAAGTCAGTAAACGTGCAAAGGTTTTCATAAATGATCGATTGGTTAGTGTTTGGTATGAGAGAAGAATCAACAAAGTATATAGGAATGGCAAAATTACTCAATTTTTTTCATAGACAGGGTCAAAAAGCTTAAGAAATATTCATGAAAATTTCAGATGCCGTCTGATGGATAGGCTGATAGATAGGTGTGTGCTCCGGACAGTGCTCGGCCCTTCGGGCACTCGCTCACCCTTGGGCCCCGGAAACCCAGCCTCTCCGAGGCAGTCTCAGAGGATGTGCATCGTACCCCAGGCACCGCTCGGCCCTTCGGGCGCTCGCTTACCCTGGGGTTTCGGAAACTCAGGCTCTTCGAGCCTCCGTGGCAGTCGGTGTTTCGTATTCCTCCTTTCCAACCACTCTGGTCTCTGTCAACCAATCGGGGATGTTGCAAAACTTGCCGCAATCGGGCACGGTGGGGACGCTTTTCAAAGTGTCAGCAATTGCCTTGGAATCAATCGCCTGAAAGAGGACGCTTTGAAAAGAGTCCCAATGTTGTTTACTTAAGGAATTTCGCCATTTAAAGTTCTATTGAAAATCAGGCTTTTACAGATTTAAGTAAACAGCATTGAAAAGCGTACCTACCGTGAATTATAGTTCTGTAACAACCTCTTTCCTAACCTGTGTGTATGGAAATGGATCAGGCTTGGCGAGCAGGCAGGCCGCGTAGCGGCCGGGAGAATTCAGGCCACTGCAAGGGCTCCATAGGAGTCCGCAGCTGTGGCATCGGACACGACCTTCCCCCCGCCCAAAGCGCCGTAGGTGCGACACAAGAGATTGCTGTACTAATACGAACCCTGTCCGGTGCCGGTTAGGAGGCGGGTGTAGAGGTCGAGGTAGGCTTGGGTGGTGGAGCGGATGTCGAAACGGAGGGCGCGTTCACGGCAGCGGGCGGCTGTCAGGCGGCGCAAGGCGGGGTCTTTCAACAGGTCGGAAAGGATCGAGGCGAGGGCTTCGGCATCGCCGTCGGGGAAGAGCATAGCGGCTCCCGCGCAGACTTCGCGGACTCCGCTCACGTCAGAAGCCACAAGCGGTGTTCCCGATGCCATAGCCTCAATCGTGGAGAGCGATAGGCCCTCGTAGTGGGTCGACAGCAGGGCTATTTTAGCTGTGTGCAGTCTGTGAGGCACATCGCTGACCGAGCCGAGAAAGCGGACGCGGTTTTCCAAACCGAGACGTCGGACTTCGGCCTCGATCTGTGGCCGGGTGGCGCCGTCGCCGGCAAAAGAGAGGGTGACTTCCGGAGGCAGAAGGGTGAGTGCGCGCAGGGCGGTTAGGTGGTCTTTCTGAGGGCGGAAAGCAGCTGCCATGAGGATGTCTGTGTCTTTCGTCTCTGATTCCGTTGGCGCGAAAGCCGTGAGGTCGATGCCGTTTTCAATCACACTTGTCCGCGCATTGAATTCCGGGCCGAGATAGGCCCGCAGCGACGAGGCGACAGCCTCGCTGCAACAGGCAATTGCGTCGTAGCGTCGATAGAGACGCCGGTCAAGATGGCGCAGAAGGGGGAGATGGCGCCGACGGTTGTCGGTGTTGTGTTCGGTGGTCACGAGCGCAGTCCCGGATGGAGCGGCGAGCGCGGCGAAGAGCTGGGCTGATGTGTTGTGTGAATGGACAATGTTGACCCCCCTATTGTCGATTTTAACTTATTGATATGCTGTGGGTTGTAGGCAGATTTCAGCCCAAGTCCGAAGGCGTGGGTCGTTATGCCTTGCTGCCTGACAGACTCCAGCAGATGGCTCGGAGTGCCGTCAAAGACAGCAAGTTCGACCTCATGCCCCTGATCGCGCATCAGAGGGAGCATATCGCAGACCAGTTTCTCGGCACCGCCGGTGCGCAGGGAGGTTATGACGTGTAGAATCTTCATAGCAGTAGAGAATCAGTGTGTGTATAGGAATATAATTTAGAGGTTGTTTTTTAATAACATCTACCGCAGTTGGCTCGCTTTGTATTTTATGTAACGGTAGAGGAGATAGCCTGCGGGGGCGGCGAGAACGGTCAGGAACTTGCGCGGGGAGTCGGCAAGCCAACGCCGGTCACGGGAGATGAGGCAGCTTGAGACGTAGTGGATCACTGTGCGGAAACGCCGTGAGGGGGTGGAATGGCGCAGTGTCATCTCAAGGCGGCGGAGTTTGGCGAAGCTGCGGGGAGAGTCGAGATACTGGAGGAAGATGCGCTCTGACATGCTGTCGATGCCCGTCTGATAGTCGACATAACATAGGTTGCGGTTGATTACGAGCAGCGGCAGGCGGTCGCAGACCTGAAGAAGCATGTAGACAGGGTTGAAATTTTTTTCGCCCGGATAGCCGATCTGAGGGGCAACTTCCTTCATCAGGGCTGTGCGCATCACCTGTTTCATATCTCCCCGGTGGATGCCGCGGGCCTCAAGTTCGTTTAGCCAGCAGCTCGACATGTCGTCGGGGAGCTTGCCGCCGATGGGGGTGTCGGAGTCGAGATAGTAGTCAAGGCCTATGAGTCCGGCATATTTGTCGGAACCTTCCGAATCCCATTTTTTCAGAATCAGCTCCACGGCATCGTCAGGCATGAAGTCATCGGAGTCGATGCAGACACAGAGTTCGGAGTCGATGTTGGCATAGGCAGTGTTGTAGCCGGTGTGGAGACCTCCGTTTTCTTTGTAGATATATCGGATCGGGATGCGCTTTTCACTGATGAAGCCCTCTACGAGCCGGCGGGTGAAGTCAGTGGAGCCGTCGTCGATGACGAGCCATTCGAAGCCCTCGCGCACAGTCTGGGTGCAAAGACTTTCGTAGAGGCGCCGGAGGGTGCGGGCGCGGTTATATGTAGGGGTGAAAACCGTTAGTCGTGTTACCATATCAGTGAAAGGAAGATGACAGTGATGAATACGTAGGACATGAGGAGCACACCCGCAACGGAGTTCTGGTCTTTCCAGACGCGCATGTTGCAGAGGGGGTAGACGAAGATGATCGGGATGAGAAACCAGGAGAGATAGGCGAAACGGTTGGAGAAAGCCGCGCGGATCATCAGCACCCAGAAGGAATTGGCCACGAGATAGGTTATGGCGAGGGTGTTGAACCAGCCGTCGCGCAGGCCCCGCCGGTAGATGTAGAAGAAGTAGATGACAGGGATTGAACTGTAAATGAGGAAGTCCCAGCGGAACATTGCGGTTGATCCCCAGGTCTCCAGATTTTCGTCGGAAGTGTCGGTGTATTGGGCGAGGCGGTCGTCAAATCCGATATCGCCGATGAGTGCGGTCCAGTAGTTGCCGGCGATGAGTGAAAGCAGTATGCAGGTGAACCATCCGTAGAGGGCGTAGTAGGGATTTTTCAGAACCGTAAGGGCCAGAATGGTTCCGCCGAGTGGAAGTGCGCTGCTTCGGTGGATGCTCATTGCAATGAACGCGAAGAGGAGTGCTTTGATGTAGCGCTCTTCGAGCATGTAGGCTATTACGAGCAGCACAAAGCTGCATGCCAGGCCGTTGCGCAGGCCGTTGGTGCCGAACGAGAAAAAGAACAGGGCGCTGACGAGGAAGAGGGTGCCGAGCCAGGGTGAGGTCGGAACGAATTTCCTGACTGCTGCGAACGAAACCAGTATGTAGGCCAGTTCGACAAGAAGAAAGTAGATGTTGACTGAGAGTCCGGCTGTCCGGCAGAGGTAGGTGAAGATGTCCCAGAGCCATTCGGATGAAATGTGGTAGTCATGCAGGTTGCCGGGTTCGATGGCGTTGTAGACCATAGCGTAGTTGACCGTGTCGCCGAAAAGGAAGGAGACGGGCCGCAGTCCGATGAAGATTGCGAGAAAAAGGCATAACATGAAGGGACCGAACGAATTGCCGCGCCTGTCGGTGCCGACAGCGAGCGTATTGCTGCCGGAAAGCATCAGCCTGACCCCAGTGACGATGGAGAGCATGGAGATGATGGCAAGGTAGATCGGTTCGTATAGTGAAGCGTTCAAAGCTGTTCTGAATTAGAGGTCGTTGTGAGCGTGAAGAAAATCTGAGGGCGATATTTTTTTGTGGAGGATAGGTAAGATCTTGGAAGATGTCTGAAAAACGGGAGTGAAAAAGCTCTCCTAACGCTTGAGGATCTTGCGCAGGCCTGAGAAGGCGGTCACTCCGAAGGTGCGGTGGAGCAGGCGCATCAGGCGGGTGCGCATGGGGCCGTAGTTGTCACACCAGGTTTTGTCGTAGTGGTGTATGGAGCAGGTCTGCGGTGTGATACGCATTCGGCCCGTGGCGTCGTCGAGCGGGTTGAAATATTCGTTGGGATAGACGGTGATCCCCTCCACCGTCTGGCGGCGGTCTTCGGGCTTCAGTCCGGCCTCAAGGAAGAGGCGGGTGACGTGGGCCACGACAGTTCCCGGCAGCGGTTTGCCGTCAGGACCGAGATAGGGGATGGAGGAGTAGTGGTCAAGTATCTTTTTGTAGAACGGATGGGAGGCGGGAGAGCCTATGCCGAGTCCGGAGTTCACTCCGATGCCAATGTGGCTTTTCTCGAAGCCCATGAAGGCGCCGTCGGCTATGATGTGGTCCATCGGGCGGATGACTTCGACGTCGGTGTCGAAATAGATCCCTCCGTGGCGGTAGAGTATCAGGAAGCGGGCGTAGTCGCTGACAAAGGCCCACTTGCCGGCAGCGGCGGCCTGGCGGGTGTAGGGGATGGCGTTGATGTCGAAATTGCTCTCGTCCCAGCGCCTGATCTCATAGCCGGGGAAGTGGCGCTTCCAGGAGTCAAGGCAGCGGCGTGCGCTCGGAGGCAAGGGGCGTCCTCCGAACCAGCAGTAGTGGATTATGCGGGGTATCGACATCGGGCTTGGTGGCGGTTTATGATTATTGGGGGAGATGGGGTGGTTCAGATGAGTGAGATGAGTTTCCGGGCTTCGGCGCGGTCTGAGTAGTCGCCATGACGGAGGTTGCGGGTGATTTTTTCGATGCGTTCCGGGGTGCTGATCAGCGAGGCCAGTCCGGCGGCGAAGTTTTTGTTGGAGAGAGGGAGGATGAAGCCGTCGGTTCCGTCGCAGACCTGCGAGCGGGCTGTCGGATAGTCGGCGATGACTGTCGCTTTTCCAAGAAGCTGGGCCTCGCGGACGGTGACGCAGCGTCCTTCGTAGCGTGAGGGCTGGAGATAGAGGTCGCAGCGGCTGATATAGGGGTAGGGATTGGCGCGTTTGCCGAGTATGCTGACGCAGTCCTCCACACCGGCCTCGGCGATTTTGTCGCGGATAAGGCTTTCGTCGCCTCCGAAGCCGATGATCGACCAGTGGAATGCGGAGATGCAGTGGTCGTCGCGCAGACGGCGGGCAATGTCGGGGATGTTGTCGAAGTTTTTTGCGTGGGTGAAACGCCCGATGGAGAGGAGATTGAATCTGCCTTGTGGAAATTCCGGTGCGGTTCCCCCGGCGGCGCGGTTGCGGATGAGCTCTTCGGGCAGGATGTTGGCGATCTCGGCGATCTTCGGGGCGAGCGAGGGAAACACGCTGACGAATGCACGGCTCACATCGGGCGAGATCGAGATTATCCGGTCATAGGCCTGCCAGACGGGAAGCTCGAAGTCGGGATCAATGGAAATGCGGGTGTAGTCGGTGTGGATCCAGCAGATTTTTTTCAGTGCGCGGACTTTGGAGAGCACTATGTCATGCGGTGTCAGGAAAGAGACGGCCAGATCATAGACAGTATCGGAGATCTGTGGCAGCGCGGGTGTGACACAGCGGCCTATATAGGAAAAAATCGCTGCCGGATCGCCTGTGCCGGTCGTTTTGCTGTGGCGGGACAGGTTGAGCAGTTTTGCCCGCAGCCGTCCGAGGCCCACTTTGAAGTGGCCGTGGATGAAGGTGTCCTTCAGCGGGGATTCGATGTGGGCATAGGCGGGAATTTCTGGGAGGAGGTTTACCTGAGGCGGGATTTCCGACAGGAGTTCGCCGCGTCGGGCATAGAGGAAGAGGTCGACCGACACTTCTGAGTAGTCCAAGGCATGCAGCAGCCCTATGAGGGCGTTTTCGGCGCCCCCGATTTCGAGATAGTGCATTGCGATGAAGATCCGTTTCATTGTTTTTTCGGTCGGTAAGTGATATTTCTGTTTCAGTTCAGAAGACCGAGGATCAGGCCGAGGCTTTCGGCGCTGTTGTCGGCAGGGCTTCCGGCGAGTCTGGCGGCGAAATTTTCGCGCAGCTGCGGGGACGAGAGGCGGCTGACGGCATCGGCCAGTGACTCGGCGTCCATGCCGCAGATGAGTCCGTCGGTTCCGTCATTGACGAGTCCGGAAGCAACCCTGAATGCGGTGACGATCACCGGACGGCAAAAGGCTCTGGCCTCGCAGACGGCTATGCCGTAGCCTTCGGATCGGGATGGCTGGACGTAGATGTCGCAGCGCCGCATCAGAGGGTAGGGGTTGTCAAGAGCGCCGAGGAGCCTGACATTGTCACTGAGTCCACGGGTCCGGATAAGCTCCTGAATCTCCTCTCTGAGCGGGCCGTCGCCTATTATGTCCCAGCGGAACGCAAGCCCCCGGTTCTTAAGGATGGCGGCGGCGCCGATCAGCAGGTCATAGCCTTTGACCGGAACGAGACGCCCTACGGTCAGAAGTCTGAGGCGGTCGGAATCCTGGTCATCGACCTCTTCCCTGACAGCGTCCTGAGCAGCCGGATCTTCGGCCAGGCGGTGAAGGACGGCAGGCGAGACTATGTCGCGTATGGGGATCAGCTGTCCGGGGCGGAAGTCCCAGGCATCAAGCAGCAGGTCGCGCAATCCGGGTGAGGCTGTCACCACCTTATTATATAGGGCGTAGAATCCGAGGTTGAAATTCTCTGAATAGCTGTCACGGACAATGTCGGCGTTGATCCATGCAATTTTGCGCCGTGCCTTCACCTTGGAAGCCACATAGTAGGTAGGGAATCCCTGATGGTAGGCCACGGCTACGTCATAAATCTCTTCCGGTGCGGGAGCGAGGCAGCCGAGCAGCAGCCAGTGGCGTTCGACGGGATTAGCCTTGGAGCGGACGGCGGCAGGGAGACGCGAGGAGACGGCGTGGAGCAGATGGCGCCACGAAAAGCGGATCCGTGACCCGAAGCTTCCGCCGCAGAGCGGGATCCGGGTCAAACGCACCGTGGGCGGGAGGTATTTTTCCAATGCCCCTCCGCAGGCTGTCAGCAGGACATGTATGTCGAACCGTTCCGCCGGAAGCAGATTGAGCAGGGTGCAAAGGCTGCGTTCGGCTCCCCCGATATTGAAGGAGTCGATCACAAAGAGTAGTTTTCTGCGCCCGGCTGAGGTCATGGCGGTCAGTTGTTTTTGCTGTTTGCGGACTCGTCGGTGTATTCACCGTAGTGGCCATAGTGATAGCCATAGCGCTGATAGCCGTAGCGGGTGCCTCCATAGTGGGAGAATTCGCGCCGTGTGCCGTTGAGGATGACGGAGATGTTGGGGTAGCGGCGTTCCTGATACCAGTTCTCTATGTCGGCGAGGAAAGCGCGGTCCATGAGGTGTGCGCGGATGATGAAGAGCGTCATCTCGGCATAGCGGCTGATGATGGCGGCGTCGGCCACGATCTCGACCGGCGGGCAGTCGAGGATCACGTAGTCATAGGCGGCTTTCAGCTCCTCGATCATCTTTGCGAAGCGCGGGTTGAAGAAGAGTTCGGTCGGGTTGGGAGGAATGGTGCCGACCGGGAGCACGTCGAGTTCGCCCAGCCGGACGATCACATCATGATAGTCGCCGACCTGGCCGCTGAGGTAGTTGGAGACACCCTTGACGGGTTTGTCGACATAGGCCGAGAGGGAAGCCCTGCGCAGGTCGAGGTCCACGGCTATGACTTTTTTGCCCTTTATGGCAAGCGCGGTCGAGAGGTTGGCGCAGGTGAAAGTCTTGCCGCTGCCCGGATTCATCGACGAAAGCATCACCACATGGTGGCCACCGTCGAAACCGAGGATGAATTCGAGATTGGTGCGGACCACTCTGAAAGCCTCGTTCATGATGCTTCGGCTGCCTGACTTGACAACCACTTGGTTGTCGGAGATCTCCCGCGCCACTCTGCGCTTGCCTTTTTTCTCGGTTGCAAGCGGAATCTCGCCGACGAAGGGCGCGTTGAGAGCCTGGAGGTCCTTGCGTCCGCGCACGGCGGTGTTGAACGACTCCACGAGCATGATGATTCCTGCCGGGACAAAGAGTCCGGCCACGAGGGCGATGGCGAGAATCAGATCGGTCTTCGGGGTCACAGGCACATTGGAGGCCGCGGGGTGTTCGATCAGACGGGTATTATAGGCTGTGAAAGCCTGTGAGAGTTCGTTTTCCTCACGCTTCTGAAGCAGGAAGAGATAGAGCGACTCCTTGACCTTCTGCTGACGTTCGACAGAAAGAAGATACTTGGCCTGCTGCGGATTGGCCGCGATTTTCGACACGGCCTGCGACTGGGCCGAGGAGATGGCTCTTTTCTGGGTCGAAAGCATGGTCAGCTCATTGTCAAGCGAACCGAGGATGCTCCCTTTCATGGTCGAGAGTTTCTGGTCGATGTCCATGACGAGAGGGTTCTGCTCGGAGGATATAGAGAGGTGGTTGTTGCGCTGAAGCAGGAGCTGGTTGTAGGCCTGGATCTGGGCCTCGATGCTCGGATTGTCGATGCCGGAGTTGGCCGGCAGCTGTTCTTTGTCGTGGAGACCGTCGGTCAGATAGTTGCGCAGATACTTGGTCATATAGACGCGGTTGTCAAGCTCGCGTCCGGCCTCCTGCGAGGATGTCATCTGCGAGAGAGCTATACCGCCCATGGCGCCCACGTCGGTCACGAGGTTGCGCGATTTGTAGCTTGAGATGTCGTTGTCGACGCTTCCAAGCTCGCTCTCGATGATCGAGAGACGTTCCTTGATGAACTCTGTGGTGCTTGCCGTGATCTGGTTGCGGTCCTTGATCCAGTTTTCGTTGTAGACGGCTACGAGGGTCGAGAGGATGTCTTCGGCGCGGGTGCGCGACTCGTCATTGTAGGAGATGTCGATGATCGACGCGCGGTTGTTGCGCTGACGTGCCTCGATCGTCCCTCTGACCTGAGCCGAAGCCTGGCTGAATGGGATGCGGCTGACGATCAGTTCGTCGGCGGTGCCTGAGCGGTAGTAGGGAGAGGGCTTTACGGTCATGACTCCCAGCGGAGTTTTCACGGCCTTGCCGAGAGTGAAGGTCAGGGATCCATCGACCGGTTTGTCGTTGAGGGTCATCGACGATATGCGTATGGAGCTGTCCTTGCTTAGTTTTAGGGTGAATTCGGCGCTTTCCGACGGGTCGAGGTCGGGAAGCTCGACGGTGACGGGAAGTTCCACACCGTAGGCCGCGTTTTTGTGAAAGGCTCCCGGATGGAAATAGCGGGTGTTGAGCTGAAGGCGTCGAGTGATCTCATCGGCAACGGAACCGGTCTTCATCGACATGATCTCGTTGGTGATATTGACCTTATAGGCCTTGATGCCGAGCTCGTTGAGCACATCCTCCGACCCGGAGCTCTTCTCGTCGCTCTTGACGAGGATAGCGGCTGAGGCCGTGTAGACCTTCGGGGTGATCTGAAGATAGTAATAGGCCGCGCCGAGGGCTATGGCCATGGAGATGACGAACCATTTCCAATGGCCGAGCATAAGAAAGGCTATGTCCTTTATTTTTGCGAAACCATCGGCTGACTGGTGGAACGAATTGCCCTGAGGGACCTGTTCTCCACCTGTCGCAGGGGCAGTGTTGAGATTGCGTTGCATCTGTGTTCCGTTTTTGAAGTGAGGGTTGGTTCAGGAGGTGATTCCGGACACTATTTGGTGATCAGGACGGCGACCGTAGTGGCGAAGGAGACCATCGAGATCCAGAAACTCGGTGTCATGTAGTTGTTCCCGTTGGCTGTCGACTGGTTGGCCTTGACCTGAGTAGGCTCGACATAGATCATGTCGTTCTGTTTCAGATAGTAGGCCGGAGAAGCATAGACACCGTCGGCGCGGGTCAGGTCGATGCGATAGGGCACCTGCTGGCCGTTTTCGGTGCGGAGCACAAGGATGTTGGTGCGCTTGCCGCTGATGGCGAGGTCACCTGAGATCGAAAGTGCCTCCATGATGTTGAGCTTGTCGGAAGGAAACTCATGTCGTCCGACACCCGACTCACCGATGACATAGTAGGCCATCTTCGGGAACTCCACGGTCACGATCGGGTCGCGCAGCAGGCTTCCGGCAAGAAGACGGTATTTGACCTGCTGGGCCACTTCGAGGCGTGTCAGGCCTTCGACCGAGAGCTGTCCGAGAACAGGCAGGTCGATTTTGCCGTTTTTGTCGACGGTGTACATGTCATGTTCTACCGAACCTGACGAACTTGTCTGTGACAGGTTGAACATCTTGACCATCTCCTCGTCGCGGCTGTGGACCTTGATCCGGAGTTTGTCGCCGGGCTGGAGACGCAGTTCGCCGTTTTCCTGAAGAGTCAGGACGGCGTTGTCAGGCAGATCCTGCATGTAGGCGATGTCTTTGGCCGGACCGCAGGAGACGAAAAGAGCGCCTGTGGCGAGGATCAGTGAGAGAAGTGCATTTTTAGGCTGTAATGAGAAGTGTTTCATGATTCATGTTGCCGGAAGGTACAGACCGGCATCTTTAGGATTGTAAGCTACTAATAATGGGCTACAAAGATACAAAAAATCAGAAAATCCGCGTGTAAAGCAGTGTTAAATGTAATTCGGAAAGCCCGCAAAGGCCGTTGGTCGGCGGCCTTTGCGGGCTTTGATGTGTCTGGCGTGGCGGAGTGCCTTATTCGGCGGCAAGCGCAGCGGCCTGGCGCAGAAGGGCGATTTTGGTCCACTGAGTCTCGTAGTTGAGGCCCTGACGCTCACGGTCGCGGACTTTGAATCCGCAGGTGGGGCTGATCGAGAGCAGGCTCATCGGGACGTAGCGGCGGGCGACCCTGATTGCGGTGACGATGTCGTTGACGCTCTCAAGGTTGGGCAGACTGCCGTCCACGAGTCCGAGGATGACGCGCTTTCCGGCAGGGAGCCAGCGCAGGGCGTCGATTGTTTCGGGCGAGCTGATGTCGAAGGGGAGCAGGAAGGCGTCGGCATCGACTTTTTCGAGCATAAGGCGCAGGTTGGCAAGCTCTTTTTCGTCGGTCCAGCGGGGGATTGTCTGCTCGTTGGCCGCGATGCTGAAAGTGATCTCCAGGTCGGCGGGGCGGTTGGCGATCGAGCGGTTGATCAGGTCGAGCAGGAGGAGAGTGATCTCGTTGACATCGGCGCCTCCGAGCAGGAGCATGCGGTCGAATTCGGGGCTTCCGAGGCGGCCCCAGATTCCGGTGTCGAGCTGGATGTGGCGGCAGCCGAGACGGTAGAACTCGGCGATAGTGCGGCTGTAAGCCTCTACGATGTCGTCGATGAGAGTCTCAGGAGTTGCGTAGAATTTTCCGGGATCTCCGTTAGAGGAGAGGAACATTCTCATGTAGAGTTCGCCCGGCGAGGGTATTGTCTGGCGGGCTTCGGCGCGGCCTGCGCTGAGCTCCTGCATGTGGACATACTTTTCAAAGAAGGGGTGGGCGGGGTTGAATTCGATTTTTCCGCTGAAACGCAGCAGGTCATGGCGCACGACCTCATCCTGATAGAGATGGCCTGAGTCGATACGCTCGCGGTTCATGCCTTCGAAACCTTCCCAGAAGTCGCGGTCCCAGCTCTTGCGGCGCATCTCGCCATCGGTGACGATCTGGAGTCCGGCTTCGATTTCGCGGTCGATCAGACGGTCGATGACGCGGTCTTCAACTGCATGATAGTCAGCTTCGCTGAGGTTGCCGCGGATTTTTTCATTCAAAGCATTTTCAAGTTCTTCGGGAGGGAGGAAACTGCCCACGATTTCAACGCGGGGCATGTTGATCGCTTGAGTCATGATAAAACTATATTATTGATTCTGTGTCACTTTAAGAGGGAATGAAACACCCTCTGGGGATTGGCTTTTGAGAAAGTGACAGTGTTTCCGCGGTGCAAAGGTAGATATAAAATTTTTGATTTTTTAAGACTGGAGGTTAAAAATTGCTAACAGAGTTGCAGGCACAGCCTTCCATCGGGCTGATTGTGAAGGTGCTGAATTCCATTGTGATGGCGTCAAAGGTGAGCATGCGGTTGATCAGCGGATCGCCTGTGCCGACGAGCAGTTTGATGGCTTCGGTGGCCTGGAGCGTGCCTATGACTCCGACCACGGTATTGAGAATGCCGTTGATGGCACAGGGGAGTTCCCCGCCGTCGGTGCTGATCGCCGACGGATCGAAGATGCAGCGGTAGCAGGCACTGCCGGGCACATGGCTGAACACCTGCCCGGAGAAGCGCGAGACGGCCCCGAAGACCATCTTCTTGCCCAGACGGACGCAGGTGTCGTTGATGAGCAGGCGCGTCGGGAGATTGTCGGTGCAGTCGACCACCAGGTCATATCCAGCCATGATCCTTTCGGCGTTTTCCGCGCTGAGGCGCTCGTTGATGGTGATGATGCTGACATCCGGATTCAGCGCCCTGAGTTTTTCGGAGGCCGAGTCGGTCTTGAGTCGCCCGATGTCAGGAGTCGAGTGGATGATCTGGCGCTGGAGGTTGCTGAGGCTGACCGTGTCGGCGTCCATCAGGCCGATGGTTCCGGTTCCGGCTGCGGCAAGATAGAGGCTGACGGGGCTTCCGAGGCCTCCGGCCCCGACAATCAGCACCTTCGATTCCGCCAGGGCTTTCTGGCCGGTGACGTCGATCTCGCAGAGCGAGAGATGGCCGCGGTAGCGTGTCTGCTGTTCGCGGCTCAGATCGGGTAGGGGGGCGCTCATGCTTCGGGGGTGTTGAAGTTATATCCGCAGGAGCGGACCATCTCTATGTCTTCGTCGATCTGCGAGCCTATGGTGGTCAGCAGGTCGCCCATGATGCTGCCGTTGATGCCGATGCGCAGGGCCTCGCACTGTATCTCCTTGGCGATCGAGGCGCGGCCTCCGGCAAAACGCAGCACCGCGCGGGGATGGATCATGCGGAAAATGGCAACCGTCAGCAGTATCTCCCTGCCGGAAAGCGGCTCGGCCTTTTCGAGCGGTGTGCCGGGGATCGGTACGAGTATGTTGATTGGGATAGAGACCGGATTGACTCTGCGGAGAGCCAGGGCGAACTCAACTCTCTGGGCGCGGGTCTCGCCCATGCCGATGATGCCGCCGCTGCATATCTCCATGCCGGTTTCGCGGGCGGCTTCGATGGTCTTGATCTTGTCCTCGATGGTGTGGGTCGAGCAGAGGGTCCGGAAGTGCGACGGGGCCGCTTCGAGGTTGCAGTGGTAGCGTTCGACTCCGGCCTCGCGGAGTTTGCGCAGGGCCTCGATGTCGAGCAGCCCCATCGAGGCGCAGAGACCCATTCCTCCGGCCCGGCGGAGTTCGCGATAGTAGCCGCAGATGGTCTCAAGGGCCTCTCCGCCGAGAGCGCGTCCGCTGGTGACGAGCGAGAAGCGGCCAATGCCCCGCGAGCGGTTATAGTCGGCGAGGGCCATGCAGGTGTCGTGGTCAACGAGTGGATAGGTATTGGTGCCGGTCTTGTAGTGGGCCGACTGCGCGCACCATTTGCAGTCCTCGCTGCAACGTCCTGAGCGGGCGTTGATGATGGAGCAGGAGTCGAAATCGCGGCTTCCGAAACGGGCCGTGACTTCGGCTGCGGCTTCGGTCAGGAGGTCTTCCTCCTCCGGAGTGAGGTCAATGAGGTTCATGGCCTCTTCGGCGCTCAGAGAGCCCCCGGCGAGGACTTTGGCCTTTATGTCGTTTATGAAATCTGTTTTCATGCGATCAATGATTGTCTTTGTTCCTTATAGAGCTTGTTCAACCATTGTTTTTAAACAACCTCTAAAGCTCTTGGAATCGCTTCCAATCACAAAATTACTAAAAAAATTTCACCCCTCCGCATTATCGCACTAAAAAGCCTGTGGCGCGCCCTTAACTTTGCAGCAAAGAACTCCCACCCACAGATCTACACACACTTCACCAACCAGTCACCCACACATC
>NZ_JAIDEN010000010.1 GCF_029054785.1 Duncaniella sp. | reverse complement strand
GTGTTTAATACCACAGCTGCGGACCCCTACGGGGCCCTTGCAGTGGCCTGGATTCTTCCGACCGCTCCGCGGCCGAGCTTCGCGCGGGGTGGGGAGAGCGCGGGATGGCGGTTGGGGCGCTAATTAATCATATTAGCCTGATTAGCCTGATTGGTCTAATTGGCCTAATTGGTCTAATTGGCCTAATTGGTCATATTGGGCTATTGGGGCAATCGGGCTTTTGGCTAATCAGTGTTTCAGCAAAACCCCGTAGGGGTGGGCGAGCATAGGCCACTGCAAGGGCCCCGTAGGGGTCCGCAGCTGTGGTGTAAGGTAGGGGCTCTTTTTCTCCCCCGGAGCGCCGTAGGTGCGAAACTGAGGATGGCAGGCCGGGTTTGCGGTGGGTGTGGGGCTGGTTTTGGATTATTTAACATTTGGAGGCGGTAGAACTGCGGAGACGAGTCTTATTGTAATTATTACATTTAGCATTGAGCCTGCGCCAGCGTTATGGGGCGCGCGGAGAGTGATTTTTGAAGCTGATGGCGTGTGTCGGGGAGACAGGCTTATTGTATGGTTAACACAATGTAAGGGGATATTGTCGGAGGTAAGAAAACTAAATGGGTTAGATTTTAATGTTTTAAAACATGTTTTTCGGCGGATAATTATAGCTAAAAATTTGTACTTTTGTCAGTGGAAGCTTAAAACCTAATTAAAAGCCTGAACTAAAAACCATGTCCACACCTCTGGCAAACAATCATATCTCAGTTGACTGCGTGGTCTTCGGATTCGATGGAACTGATCTGCGTGTGCTTCTCGTGAAGCGTAGCGGCAGTGACGAAGGCGGAGACTATAATGATATGAAACTCCCCGGCAGTCTTATTTATCGTGACGAAGATCTTGACGAGGCCGCCGGCCGTGTGCTTGAGGAGCTGACCGGAATCAGGGAACTGCCTCTGACCCAGTTCAAGGCTTTCGGGTCGAAGGACCGCACGCGCAATCCGCGTGACGTCCGTTGGCTTGAACGGGCGCAGAAGGAACACGTTGAACTGATTGTGACCATCGCCTATTTCGCTCTTGTCAAACTCGACAAGTCGCTGGAAAAGACCGTGGATCCGGAATCGGCCCAGTGGTGCAGGCTTGATGAGATCGGAACGCTTGCTTTCGACCATAACCTTATTATAGAGGAGGCGCGGAAAGCCATCCGCCGTGAAGCTGCCAACAACAGAGCCTTGCTCTTTGATCTGCTGCCGAAGAAATTCACCGCCTCGCAGCTTCGCAAGCTGTCGGAAATCATCAACGGGAAGACTCTCGATGTGCGGAATTTCCATAAAAAGATAGCCCAGATGCCTTACATCGTGCCTCTGGATGAGAAACAGCAGGGAGTGTCGCACCGCGCAGCCCGTTTCTACCGCTTCGACCGGAAGGCTTACACCGTGATGAGATAGGGCAGCAGGGCCTTTTCTCCGGAAAACAGATGAATCAGACGAAACCAAATAACCCAAAAATATAAACACAGACAAGAAATTATGTATCTCTTAGGATATGACATAGGCAGCTCGTCGGTCAAGGCGAGCCTTGTGAATGCCGAGACCGGCAAGACAGTGGCTTCTGATTTCTACCCCAAGACAGAGGCTGAGATAATAGCCGTCAGGGCCGGATGGGCCGAACAGCGCCCCCAGCAGTGGTGGGACTGTCTGAAACATGCGACAGAAAGCATCATGGCGGCTGCCGGAATTGATCCGAAAGAGATCAAAGCCATCGGCATCTCGTATCAGATGCACGGTCTGGTGCTGGTCGACAAGGACAAGCAGCCCCTGCGCCCGGCTATCATCTGGTGTGACTCCCGCGGTGTGCCCTACGGCGAGAAAGCCTTCGGAGATCTGGGTCAGGAGAAGTGTCTGAGCCATATCCTCAACTCTCCCGGCAATTTCACCGCCACGAAACTTGCCTGGGTGAAGGAAAACGAGCCTGAACTCTTCGAGAAGATCGACAAGATCATGCTTCCGGGCGACTATGTGGCCATGCGTCTGACCGACCGCATCTGCACAACCGTTTCAGGTCTGTCTGAAATGATGCTCTGGGACTTCAAGGAAGGCAAGGTCGCTGATTTCCTTTTGGAATATTTCGGCTATGATGCCGACATCATCCCTGAAATCGTCCCGACTTTCTCGGTTCAGGGTCTGGTGAGCGCCGAAGCCGCAGCCGAGCTTGGACTGGCCGAGGGAACCCCCGTCAGCTACCGTGCCGGTGACCAGCCGAACAATGCGCTGTCGCTCAACGTGTTCAATCCGGGCGAAATCGCATCGACCGCCGGAACTTCCGGAGTGGTCTACGGTGTGCTCGGCGAGGTCAACTATGATCTCAAGAGCCGTGTCAACACCTTTGCCCACGTCAACCACAGCAACGAGCAGACCCGTCTGGGTGTGCTTCTCTGCATCAACGGCACCGGAATCCTCAATTCATGGAGCAAACGCACAGTGGCTCCTGAAGGCATCGGCTATGCGGAGATGAACGACGTGGCCGCCCAGGCCCCGATCGGCGCAGCCGGAGTTTCGGTGATCCCCTTCGGCAACGGTGCGGAACGTGTGCTCCAGAACAAGGAGGTCAACTGCTCGATCCACGGAGTCAACTTCCTCACCCACAATAAATCGCATCTGCTTCGCGCCGCTCAGGAGGGCATTGTCTTCTCCTTCATGTATGGCATGGAGATCATGGAGCAGATGGGCATGCCGATCAACAAGATCCACGCCGGACATGCCAACATGTTCCTCAGCCCGCTTTTCCGCAACACACTGGCCGGAGTCAGCGGCGCGACAATCGAGCTATATGACACCGACGGTTCTGTCGGCGCCGCAAAGGGTGCCGGAATGGGTGCCGGAATCTATAAGGACAACAACGAGGCTTTCGCTTCGCTGGAGAAGATCGAGGTCATCGAGCCTGTGGCCGCCGACCGTCAGGCTTACAGCGACGCTTACGCTCTCTGGAAAGAGCGCCTGGCCCGTGAGCTTTGAGGCTGTTGCAATTGCATTATCCCCCCGTTGAAAATTTCCAAGAAATAGAAATCAATAAATAAAATTCATTTAATTACCTTATTATTATGGCAGTAAAAGAATATTTCCCCGGTATCGGGAAAATCAAATTCGAAGGCAAGGACTCAAAGAACCCTATGGCCTACCGTTACTATGATGCAGAAAAAGTAATCCTCGGCAAGCCGATGAAGGAATGGCTCAAGTTTGCCATGGCCTGGTGGCACACTCTCTGTGCGGAAGGCGGCGACCAGTTCGGCGGTTCTTCAAAGAAATTCCCCTGGAACGAAGGTGCTGACGCTGTGACCATCGCAAAGCAGAAGGCTGACGCAGGTTTCGAGTTCATGCAGAAGATGGGCATCGAATATTTCTGCTTCCATGATGTAGACCTCGTTGACGAAGGCTGCTCAGTAGAGGAGTATGAACACAATATGAAAGAAATCGTGGCTTACCTCAAGAGCAAGATGGCTGAAACCGGCATCAAGAACCTCTGGGGCACTGCCAACGTGTTCAGCAACGGCCGCTACATGAACGGTGCTGCAACCAACCCTGATTTCGACGTTGTTGCCCGCGCAGCCGTTCAGATCAAAAACGCTATCGACGCAACTATCGAACTCGGCGGTACAAACTACGTGTTCTGGGGCGGTCGTGAAGGCTACATGAGCCTGCTCAACACCGATCAGAAGCGCGAAAAAGAACACCTCGCAACCATGCTCCGTCTTGCCCGCGACTATGCCCGCTCAAAAGGCTTCACCGGCACATTCCTCATCGAACCCAAACCGATGGAACCCAGCAAGCATCAGTATGACGTTGACAGCGAAACTGTTATCGGCTTCCTCAAGCAGCACGGCCTTGACAAGGACTTCAAGCTCAACATCGAGGTTAACCACGCTACTCTCGCAGGCCACACTTTCGAACACGAACTCGCAGTGGCTGTGGACAACGGCATGCTCGGCTCTATCGACGCCAACCGCGGTGACTACCAGAACGGCTGGGACACCGACCAGTTCCCCATTGACAACTTCGAGCTCATCCAGGCCATGATGCAGATCATCCGCAACGGCGGCCTCGGCAACGGCGGTACTAACTTCGACGCCAAGACCCGTCGTAACTCTACCGACCTCGAAGATATCTTCATCGCCCACATCGCCGGTATGGACGCTATGGCCCGCGCACTCGAAAGCGCAGCCGCTCTGCTCGAAGAGTCGCCCTACAAGGATATGGTCCGCGAACGCTATGCTTCATTCGACGCCGGCAAAGGCAAGGAATTCGAAGAAGGCAAGCTGACTCTCGAAGATGTCTATGCTTACGGCAAGGAAGTCGGCGAACCCAAGCGCACTTCCGGCAAGCAGGAACTCTACGAGGCTATCGTGGCAATGTATTGCTAAGATGGTGTTGACAGACACTGTCTGAACCGATTTTTTCGGGAATGTTCGTGTGGCTTGTCAGAAGCCACACGGGCATTTCCCTTATTCACTGCTTTTCTCCACACCACAGACCTGCCGTCGGGCAGGATTTTTCCCTCTCACCTCCCGTCTCCTCACGCTTTTTGCTGATGTGCCGCTCGCCAGTGCAGCCGCAGCCATAACTTTTACCTCTCAGGCCTCATTCTACAAAACCGGAAAAATCAGAACCTATATACCAAACTCAAAACTTCTTACCCAACCATGAATTATCCTCAGAACGGAAGCAAGGTTTACCTCTTTTCGATAGTACTTGTCGCAGTGCTCGGAGGTCTGCTTTTCGGCTATGACACAGCCGTGATTTCAGGAGCGGAAAAGGGCCTTCAGGCATTTTTCCTCGGAGCAAAAGATTTTGTCTACACCGATACCATCCACGGTATCACTTCATCAAGTGCGCTTTTAGGCTGTATTATCGGTAGTGCGCTTTCAGGTTTCTTTGCGTCTTATTTTGGCCGTAAACGTTCGCTTGCGCTTGCGGGTGTTTTCTTTTTCCTTTCGGCTCTCGGCAGCTATGCGCCTGAATTCCTGTTTTTTGAAAAGGGTGTGCCGACAGCAAGCCTTTTGATTGCATTCAACTTCTACCGTATTCTCGGCGGCATCGGCGTAGGTCTTGCCTCGGCCATCTGCCCGATGTATATCGCCGAAGTGGCGCCCTCGAATATCCGCGGTACGCTCGTGTCGTGGAACCAGTTTGCCATTATCTTCGGTCAGCTCGTGGTTTATTTTGTCAACTTCCTCATCCTCGGCGAACACACCCAGCCGATCATCGAGAAGATCGGCGAAACCATCTATCAGGTTTCACCTCAGTCTGATCCCTGGACAATCCAGACCGGATGGCGCTATATGTTCGGCAGCGAGGCCTTCGTGGCCGGTCTCTTCACCGTCCTTGTGTGTCTTGTGCCTGAATCGCCCCGCTATCTTGCTCTTGTCGGCAAGGACGAAAAGGCTCTCATGGTGCTCTCTCATATCAACGGCTATGAAAAGGCCAAGGAGGTGCTCAGTCAGATCAAGCAGACTGTCGAGGTCAAGAGCGAGAAGCTTTTCTCTTTCGGCGTGATGGTTATCTTTGTCGGTGTGATGCTCTCGGTGTTCCAGCAGGCAGTCGGCATCAACGCTGTGCTTTACTACGCACCCCGTATTTTCGAGTCGATGAACATGGGCAACCCGATGGTGCAGACCGTGATCATGGGTATTGTCAATATCTCGTTCACTCTTGTGGCTGTATTCTCGGTTGAGAAACTCGGTCGCAAACCGCTGCTCATCTGGGGCTCGATCGGCATGGCAATCGGCGCATTCGGCGTTGCTCTGTCGAACCTCATCGAAGTAAATCCCCTTGTGCCCGTGGTTTCGATCATGGTCTATTCGGCTTCGTTCATGTTCTCTTGGGGCCCTATCTGCTGGGTGCTCATCGCAGAGATCTTCCCCAACACGATCCGTTCGGCAGCTGTGGCAATCGCAGTTGCTTTCCAGTGGATCTTCAACTTCATCGTATCGTCGACTTTTGTGCCGATGTACAACATGACACTCGGCGACATGGGCGACAAGTTCGGCCACATGTTTGCCTACGCTCTCTATGGAGTGATCTGTATCGTGGCTGCATGGTTTGTCGCCTCGCTTGTTCCTGAAACCAAGGGCAAGACTCTGGAGGACATGACCAACCTCTGGCGCAAACGCGACGGAAAGTAAACCAAGTCTGTATATGGAATAAAAAATAACATGATAAATCATTCATTCACAACATTTATGGCAGCTGCTGCGGTCTCTCTGACTGCGGCAGCTGCTGGAAATGTGACTGTCAGTCTGTGTCCGTCGGACTCGGCGCCGGTTATCGAACCTGAGATCTACGGCCAGTTCACGGAGCATCTCGGCAGTTGCATCTATGGCGGAATATGGGTAGGGGAGGAGTCTCCCATCCCCAATACGCGCGGATATCGAAACGACGTGGTCGAGGCCATCAGGGAACTGAAGGTCCCGGTGATGCGCTGGCCCGGCGGCTGTTTTGCCGACGAATATCACTGGATGGAAGGACTCGGTCCGCGCGAGAATCGTCCGAGGATGGTCAATACCAACTGGGGCGGTACCGTGGAGGACAATTCTTTCGGTACGCATGAGTTTCTTGACCTCTGTGAGCTGACCGGTGTCCAGCCTTATATCAGCGGCAATGTCGGAAGCGGCTCTGTCGAGGAACTGGCAAAGTGGGTCGAATATATGACCGCGGAGGACGGCCCGATGGCCCGGCTGCGCAAGGAAAACGGCCGCGAGAAGCCCTGGAAACTCAAATATCTCGGAATCGGAAACGAGACCTGGGGCTGTGGCGGAAACATGACTCCTGAATATTATTCGGACATATATCGCCGCTATGCTACCTATTGCCGCAATTTCAACGGCAATAAACTTTATAAGATCGGCTGCGGGGCAGATGCCTATAATTACAACTGGACTGATGTCTGCATGAAGAATGCAGGCCGCATGATGGATGGCATTTCGCTGCACTACTATTGTGTGGACCACTGGCAGAACAAGGGCTCGGCCCGTGAGTTTGACCGTGAGGACTACTATTGGCTCATGGGAAAGGCTTTCGACATCGACACCCTGATCTCGGCCCACTCCCGCATCATGGACAAGTATGATCCTGAAAAACGCGTCGGACTGCTCGTCGACGAGTGGGGGACATGGTGGGATGTGGAGCCCGGAACAAATCCCGGTCATCTCTATCAGCAGAACACCATGCGTGACGCTCTCGTGGCTGCCTTGTCGCTGAATGTGTTCAATTCTCACGCCGACCGTGTCCGCATGGCCAACATAGCTCAGTTTGCCAACGTGCTTCAGGCCATGCTGCTGACTAAAGACGAGTTCATGGTGAAGACTCCGACATTCTATGTGTTCAGGAGCTATGCCGCCCATCAGGGAGCCAGACTTGTGCCGCTCACGACGGATGCGGAGATGATGACCGTGAGAAAGGGACGCACAGTGCCGGTGCTCACGGCTTCGGCTTCGGTCAGAGACGGTGTCACAACGGTTTCTCTCGTCAACATCCTTCTTGACCGCGAACAGGAAGTCACCGTCGATCTCGGCGGGATCAAGGCCTCGACGGTTAGCGGCGAAGTGCTGACCGCGGCTGATGTGCATGACTATAACGATTTTGGTCAGGCGGAAAAAGTCAGCCTGAAGCCTTTTAAGGGGGCCAAAGTGAAAAACGGTAAGGTCACGCTGACCATGCCGCCTCATTCGCTGGTCACTCTTTCGCTTAAGTGATGCAATTTACTTGGGAATAACAATAAGTCGGCCCCGGCTGCCGTTTTATTAGTTAGACAGATTCCATACATACCGTAGGTATAATAAGAACTACTAATATACAATCTAATCAATTATTACCTTTTTTAACATGGCTAAATTTGATAAAATCGCAGTTCTCGCCAAGATGGGTGAGACCGGTGTTGTCCCTGTGTTCTATCACAAGGATGCTGAAGTGGCAAAACAGGTGGTGAAAGCCTGCTATGACGGTGGCGTACGCGCTTTTGAATTCACAAACCGTGGCGATTTCGCTCATGAAGTTTTTGCAGAAGTCGTGAAATTCGCAGCCAAGGAATGTCCTGAAATGGCAATGGGTGTAGGTTCTATCGTTGATCCCGCCACTGCCGCTCTCTATATCCAGCTCGGTGCATGTTTCGTTGTCGGCCCGCTCTTCAATCCTGAAGTTTCGCGTGTCTGCAACCGTCGTCTCGTACCTTACACTCCCGGCTGCGGCACTGTCAGCGAAGTTGGCGCTGCTCAGGAAACCGGCTGTGATCTTTGCAAGTGCTTCCCCGGCGACGTTCTCGGCACCAAGTTTGTCAAAGGTCTCCTCGCTCCGATGCCCTGGACTAAGCTCATGGTTACCGGCGGCGTAGAACCGACCAAAGAAAACATCGAAGGCTGGATCAAAGCCGGTGTGTGGTGCGTCGGAATGGGTTCCAAGCTGTTCCCGAAAGACCGCGTAGCCGCTCAGGACTGGGCCTATGTGACCGAAAAGTGTCGCGAAGCCCTCTCTTTTGTGGCTGAAGCCCGCAAATAAATCTGATGGTTAGCAACCTCCGATATCGCTGACGGCGCGTTGAGGCCGGATCTGAAAATCCGGCTTTTGACGCGTCGTTTGGCTTTTTTTAACGTAGTTTTCTGATAGTAAGAGGTTGTTTAAAAACAAGAGTAAAAATCTGAGTGGTGTATCTTTTAGATAAATTGTTGTAAATGAGAAAGGAGCCATATCCACCTCAAAACTTTCGCTCAGATTTTAACTATTGTTATTAAACAACCTCTAATACAATTTAAATCAAAGAAATGGAAAAGACATGGCGTTGGTTCGGTCCCAACGACAAGATTACTCTTGAAATGCTCCGCCAGATAGGAGTCGAGGGCATCGTCACCGCTCTTCACCACATACCCAACGGAGAAGTGTGGTCGCTTGAAGAGGTGAACAAAATGAAAGACTTTATTGAAGCCGCAGGGCTGAGATGGAGCGTAGTGGAGAGTCTTCCGGTATCTGAGTCGATCAAATATGGCGGTGAAGACCGCGACCGGCTGATTGAGAATTACAAAGAATCTCTGCGCAATCTCGGTAAGGCCGGGGTGAAGACTGTATGCTATAATTTCATGCCGGTCCTTGACTGGGCGCGTACAGACCTGGAATTCCCAAATCCCGACGGCACTTCAAACCTTTATTTCAATCTCGGTGAGTTCGCTTATTTTGACATCCATATCCTCGGCCGCAAGGATGCCGCCAAGGACTATGATGAGGCGACGCTTGCCCGTGTCGACGAACTGTGCAAGGTGATGACTCCGGAAGGCGAGCAGCGTCTGGTCGAAAACATAATTGTGAAAACCCAGGGTTTTGTCAACGGCAATATCTCGGAAAACGATCTTGATCCGGTGCAGAAGTTCCGCGATCTGCTCGCGCTTTACGATGGGATTGATGCCGCCAAACTCCGCGGGAACATGGCCTATTTCCTGAATGCCATCATGCCCGTCTGCCGTGAGTATGACATCAACATGTGTGTCCACCCCGACGATCCTCCGCGTCAGATTCTCGGACTTCCAAGAATCGTGACATGCGACGCAGACATCCAGGCTTTTCTCGATGCGGTTCCTGATCCTCACAACGGACTTACGTTCTGCGCCGGATCGCTAAGCGCCGGTGCCCACAACGATGTTCCTGCCCTTGCCCGCAAATATGCCTCCCGCACCCACTTTGTCCACGCCCGTATCTGCAATGTGCTCCCCAACGGTGATTTCAAGGAGTCGACTCATCTTGATCCGCGCCTGAGTGATGTGGCGCGCACCGTTGAGCGCGAGCGTCCCGGAGTGCCGATGCGTGTGGACC
>NZ_JAIDEN010000001.1 GCF_029054785.1 Duncaniella sp. | reverse complement strand
AATATGTCTGTCGTTCAGTGTCATAAGGCGATATTTTTTTTAATGCGTATAATCGCTGTTTGAAGTTTGTTCGCTCGATGACACTCTTGCACGCAGGGCGGCAAAGGGGTGTTCGGCACTTGCCGGAAAAAATACAAGCCGCAGGTCTGGAGATTTTTTCCAGCAAATGCGAAAGAATACCCCGGCCCTGCGTGTTCATCTTTACGAGCGAATAAACTTTGAACTTCGTTTATACTCAGCATGAAACATAGAGCCAGCGCAGCCCCGCAGGGTGACACAGAACGGCAGACATACGGAAAATGAAATAATTATGAGATACGAGTATGCCGACCCCGGTCAAGAGCAAGTATGTGGCGGCCGTCGTTCATGTAGCTTGCGGAGTGATCGGAGGCTGTCACTTTCTTGCTCCCGGGGTCCTGAAAATAAATGCGGAGTGGCGTTGCGGCTCAAATCCTTGTTCAAGAGCCGGCGTTAAGAACACGGACTGCCGATTGAGAGTCTTGCGAGAGCGACATCCCTGTCGCAATCCCGCAAGGCGTATGAAGCAGTCGGTGTTTAGCCTGCTCCCATAGTCGGAGTGCGGTCAATGGGTGTCAGGCGCAGCCCGTCACCTTTTGACGGCACTCCGACGCCAACACGAGCCGCTACGCCTCTCCCCATTTTCGCAGTGAAACTGATTTATTCGGGGAATAGATAAAATTTGTATTGAATGATGAGCCAGATTATTAACTTGTGGATTTCAGGATTTTGTGGTAACTTTGCAATACTATGGCTGATATATCCACGAACAACGCCCCCCATATTGTCAGAGTAAAAGATTTCAAGATCGACACTGACTATGTTGCTTGGCTTTCCGAGATTAAGCAACGCTATCATTCTGCACAAATCAAAGCGGCAGTCAAGGTTAATACTGAGAAGCTGGCATTTAATTGGAGTGTCGGGTGCGACCTTGTAATTCGTAAAGCTGAAGAAAAATGGGGCAGCGGAGTTGTTGAACAGCTTAGTTTTGACTTGAGAGATGCTTTCCCGAATGAGAAAGGGTTTGGAACTACAAACCTTTGGGCGATGAAGAAATGGTATTTATTTTTTTCATCACCGGATGCTGTTGAAAAACTCCACCAACTTGGTGGAGAATTGCAAAACTCAAATATTGAGCGATTTATAAAACTCCGCCAAGTTGGTGGAGAAATTGAGCCAGACTTTCCTCTCGTTCTTGGTCTTGTCCCGTGGCGACATCAGGTTAATATAATAACCAAATGCAAGTCGATTGACGAAGCCGTTTTCTATCTAAGAGAGTGCATATTGGGCGGGTGGAGCCGTCAGACTTTGGATAATTCGCTGAAAGCAAACTTATATAAAGTTCAAGGTAAAGCCATAAGCAATTTCCCCGAATATCTGCCGGAGGCTCAAAGCCGAATGGCGCAGGAAATCACAAAGGACAATTATGACTTCGGATTTGTGACTGTTCCTGTCAACTATAAGGAAGAACAACTTGAAGCTGCACTTGAACAGAACATAACCCGTTTCCTCCTTGAACTCGGCACAGGCTTTGCATTTGTAGGGCGGCAAAAGGAACTCATTGTAGGCAACCGCTCCCGAAAGATTGATATGCTGTTTTATCATATCCGGCTAAAAGCCTATGTTGTAGTCGAGCTCAAGGTAAAGGCATTTGATCCGGAGTATGCAGGAAAACTCAATTACTATGTCAACGCCGTTGACGAGTTGCTCAAAGGGCCGGATGATAATCCGACGATTGGATTGCTTATATGCAGCGATAAAGATGAAACAGATGTACGTTGGGCGTTCAAAGGAATACAGACTCCGATGGGCGTAGCGTCTTACGACAATGTCAGGATCTCTACTTCAAATCTTCTTCCGTCAGCAGAAGAACTGCAAGCAAGAGTGCGGTTGGTAGAGGAAGAAATCAATAAATCCAACAATTAACTCATCGGACCCTCAAATTGAACCGGGGACAAAAAAATGATTTTTTAACACTCTGATATTTGGAGGTTTGGAGAATATTGTCTAACTTCGCTCTCGTCATCATTCCGATGGCGAAGAACATTGAAATCTGTGGGTGTAAAATTCGGGAATTACCGAGCACCTACTCAAAGTAAATGCTTGTAATTAAGCGATATAACATTACGATTCGCTGTCCCAGGCGGATCACTAAAGGGTCCATCAGACCATAGAAGACCTCTGAAAATCGCTGATTTTCAGAGGTCGTTTCTTTTTGACCCGCCCCACTACGGCGCAAAATATTGAAATATCCGGTGTGCATGGAGGGTGCAACGATTTCGGCACCTCAAATTGCACCCTTTTGGCGATATATTTCATTATTTTTCAGCGATTTGCATCAAACGCACTCTCAAAGCGGCTGCACCCTCGGCGTGGGGCCGAAATGGGGTTCTGCAAGTGGGGCTTATCCATTTTCAAGGCACGATCAGACTCGCGTTTAGATTTTTTTAACGCTTTCGCTATTTTACTTTGGAGTGAAAACAGAGTGTTAAAAAAGGGTGCAAATCGAGGGTGCAAACCGGCGAAATCCGACGAAAATCAGCTTTCACCACCCTCTTTCCATTCCGATATTCATTTGTCTTCGGGTAATTACAGCTTGTAAAACCGGTGGCTTTTTTGTATATTTAAGTTACCATTAAATCCACATGACAGATGAGATTATCCAACGAAAGCTACTTCTCCTTGAATTTCATCGCAAGGAAAGCGAGGCTCAACAAGAAGGGAGAGACGGCAATCGTCCTCCGAATCACGATGAACGGGCAGCGGACGGAGATATACACCAACCGCTATATCGCCCCCGACAACTGGAACGCGGCAAAGGGTCAGTCGAAGGGAAAGACCAAGAAAGACTTTGAACTGAACCGCTATCTCGACACCATCCGCACAAAGATATGCGAGATCCACAACAAGCTCGTGCTTCAGGACGAGATGATTACTCCCGATGTGCTGAAACGTGCATTCCTCGGCAAAATGGAAAAGCCGATGATGCTGCGCGAGGCTTTCCGGAGCGTGAACAAGAAGATGCGCGACAAATTCGAGCGCGGCGATGTCGTGGAGGCTACCGTGCTGCGCTGGGAACGTTGCGAGAAATATCTCGGCGAGTTCCTCGTCCTCAACCAAGGCTGTGACGACATACCCATGAAGAAACTCACATCCGGCATGGTTGACGATTTCGAGCACTTCCTCCGTGTGAGAAAACAGTGCGCCAACAACGCTGCGGTCAAATATATACGTTTTCTGAAAAATGTCGTGCGTGTCGGCCTTGCAAACAAATGGATAGAGGACGACCCCTTTATCGGCAAACGCTATGTACGCACGAAGTCGGAGCGTGAGCATCTCACGGAGGAGGAACTGCAAAAAATCATGAACCTCGACCTGAAAGATTTCCCGCGCCTCGACCTCGTAAGAGACACATTCGTGTTCTGCTGCTTCTGCGGGCTGGCCTTCATAGACATATCCACCCTTACCCGCGACCAGATTGTCACTGACGACAACGGGGAAATGTGGATACGCAAGAGCCGCCAGAACACAGGAGAGGTCAGCGCCATCCCGCTGCTTGACATTCCGAGGAAGATTGCCGAGAAATACCGTGAGCATCCCAAAACCGTGGAAAAGAACGTGGTGATACCTGTAATCTCCAACCAGAGGATGAACTCGTATCTTGACGAGGTGGCGGCAAAAGCCGGGGTAAAGAAGCATCTTACCACCCACATTGCGCGTCACACGTTCGCAACCATGTCGCTGAACAACCATGTCCCCATTGAGAGTATCCAGAAAATGCTCGGTCACTCCGACATATCAACCACTCTGATCTATGCAAGGATGCTTGACAAGACTGTCTCGGAGGATATGGAGAAGATGAGGGCAAAATTCGACACCATGCCGGTTGAGATAAAGCCCCTGCCTGAACCGCCCACAACGTTCACTCCTGAACCTCTGCCCAAACGCGGGCGTCCGAGAAAATATAATTGAGTCTCAAAGAAATGTAAAGGCGACAGTCAGGTCTAACCCGGCTGTCGCCTTTAATCATCTGGTAATTGTATCGTCGTAACGCGGATGATAGTTGCTTTCAATCAGTTTCTGAACATCCGTCTCGGCATACAGGCATTTGCCGCATATTATATAATATGGTATGATGCCCGCGTCACGATAATTCTGCACGGTACGTCTTGAAACTTTCAACAGCGCGGCAACTTCCTTGTCGTTAAGAAAACTGATGCCCCCGAGTATGACATGGTGATTTTCCCTCAGAACCAAGAGCGAGTCGAAAGCTGTCCGGCTCTTTTCTCTCGCCGCTATTATGAGCGGATGTTTCGTACTGATAATATCTTCAGCCATAGGCAATCTGGTTTACGGGGACTCCGCAACGCCGGAGGTAGTCCAAGACTTCACGCATCGGATAGCCGATTGAATTGTTATCGTCCCGGACAAAACCTATCTTGCCGTTCATCCTGAGATTATACAGTGTTGTCGGCGATATGTTAAGGAACCGGCAGGTCTCCGCGACAGACAGAATTTCGGAAGGCTTTTTACGCCGTAAGTGAGAAGCCAGCTTTATCACCATGTCGCATAGCATCTCATGCTCGTTGATTATGGTGTCGAACGCATCCTTCTCGATAAGTAGTACTTCCATAATTTACTTGGTGGATTTGAGTGGTGGTTTGGGATAAGGGATTGTAAAAAGGCAGCGGGTATCCCTCCCGCTGCCTCACCACTAAATCCACAATCAAAATAAAATTATGACTGCGATTCAGTGGCAAAGTTACAAAAATCTATCGGATTTTCAGCTATGTTCAGCCGAATATTTATTGACAGATTTGTATTCGGGAGCGTTTTAGAGTCCTGTCTGTGGGTCGATTAGCTCAACCATGCGGAGAAGCGAGTTGCTGAAGCCCTCGATTGTGGCGCGTCCGGTCGTGGCACCCGTGTATAAGCAGCCGGCTTCCGTCTGCCAAGTGAGCAGGGTCTCGCCATACTCTCCCCCGGCGAAGGGTTCACTTGCATATCCTCCGAAC